>JASGEW010000026.1:0-9356 GCA_047606125.1 Niabella sp.
ATTGTCCGGATAACTTGGGCTAAAGCCCATTGTGCAAGGGTTTCAGATATATAACCCCGGGCTTAAGCCTGGGGTTAGTAAAAAGCAGGCCCATAAAGGGCTTTAGCCCAAGAGAAAATATTTTAATCGGACAACAATGATTTAAAAATGGCAATGGTGATTGAAAATATTAAATATAGACAGCTTCTTATGCAAAGAAGAAAAAAAGGATGTCGGGCCTGCCCGGAATTAATTTTTTTATTTCTGAATTAATTTTGATATTTGATGAAACGATTTAATTAACTGTTTATTAAGTTGATTGCATGTGCCATTCTGAGGAATTAGAACTGCTTTTGTTTGACCATATAGCTGAAAGTGATGAAGATGCCTTTCGTCAACTGTTTAATTTATATAAACCGCTTTTTTCATTTGTTATCTTTAAAATAACCAATAACAGCTCATCCATATCCGACCTTTTGCAGGAAACATTTTTACGTATCTGGCTCAGCAGGGAAACACTGAAAGGCATTCAACGGCCGCGTGCCTGGGCGCTGCAAATAGTATATCATGTATCTTTCAATTGGGTGCGCCATCAAAAAATTGCCGCCCAAGCCGGCCATTATATTATGGGCTTAACCCGCACATCCTGTAATGAAGTGGAGGACGCCGTTTTTTTTAACGAAACAACAGTGCTTTTGCAAAAAGCAGTAAATACCCTGCCTCCCCAAACCCAAAAAATTTACCGTTTAAACCGGGAGCATAATTTTAAAATCGCTGAAATTGCCGAATTATTGCGCCTGTCGAACCAAACCGTGAAGAATGTATTGGTAACTGCACAGAAGGCCATCAGGAATTTTCTTATACACGAAGGCCTGCAGAAATAAATTATTTTTTTCAATAGTACTCTTTCTAAGCAGAAGTGTCTAAACGCTTTATAGCAAATGATTGCTTGCAAAAACCAGGTAAATAGTTGCCAGAACAATTAGCGCACATACAGGCATTAATTCAAAAAATTAAAGAAGGCGCCGCTTCTGCTGAGGAATGGGATGCATTGCTCCGCTGGATTGATAGCGAAGAAGGCTATCAGCATGCTTATTGGGTGGCCGCTTCATTGGGGATCCCGGGAACAGATGCAAACCTTCAGTCAAAGGATGATGAAAAGGATGATGAAGGTATTGTTGATAATATATTCCGGCAGGCAAATGACCTGCAGCATGTAACCTTTCACCAGCCGGAAGCCCGCCGCAGGAAGATGAAAGAACGGTTTCCTGTGTATAGGATTGCAGCGGTGATTATATTGGTAATATTAACGGGCGGGATATATACCGGCATAAAATATGGCAAAGCATTTCGTCAAAAAGACCTTGCCGCTACTGCAGTTACCAAAGGCAAAACGAATGCCATTGCACCGGGAACCAATAAGGCCATGCTGATACTGGCGGATGGCTCATCCGTTTCTTTAGACAGTGCATCGGGTGGTATTATTGCAGAGCAGGGTAATTCGAGGATAGAAAAGACTGCCGACGGCAGTATCGCCTATACAACAGGCGGAAAAATATACAAAGCGCATGTAATAGAATATAACACACTTTCCGTTCCCAATGGCGGGCAATATTTTGTAGCGCTTCCCGATGGCACAAAAGTGTGGCTGAATGCCGCCTCATCTTTAAAATATCCCGTTGTGTTTTCCGGCGCTGAAAGAGTGGTGTATCTGGAAGGCGAAGCCTATTTTGAAGTTGCCGTACAAATGAAAAAGAACGGCAAAGAGCGCATGCCATTTATTGTAAATGTGGTTAATCATCTTAACCCTGCCTCAAATGCGAAAGTTGAAGTGTTAGGTACGCATTTTAATGTAGAAGCTTATCCGGAAGATCAAAAAATAAAAACCACCCTGCTGGAAGGGAAGGTGAATTTTTATGCTTCTCCCGGTGCGGCGGCCACGTCATTAATGCCCGGATACCAGGCGGTGCATGCAACCACAGGAAATGAAGTGGTGCTGCATAAAACAGACGTGAACGAGGCCATTGCCTGGAAGAATGGTTTTTTTGATTTTAACCGGATGAACTTAACAGACGTGTTATTGCAATTATCCAGGTGGTATAATGTAAGCTTTGAATATAAAGGCGAGGTGCCGGATATAATATTCTACGGCAAGATGCAGCGAAGTCTGTATTTGAACGAGGTGCTTGATGCATTGCAAATGCAGGGTGTGCATTTTAAAATAGAGCATAGGAACCGGCTGATTGTTATGCCCTGATTGCTAATTTAAAAAATACAATGGCCATGCTATACATATTTGATACAGGATGAAACCGAGCATGATAATTTTTCTCACACAAGGGGAATGTACATAGCGAGGTTCTCCCGAAGCAAGTTCGGGACAGGCATGAGACCATTGAAAAAACAAACTTGTGCGAATGAAATAAAAAACCGGGAAGAGATTGGCGTCCTGTCCCGGTGCAACTAAATAAGATACAATAAATAGCAGACATCGGAATTTATTGCTTTACCTAATCTATACAAAAATATGCAATTACATGCTTACGTGCATGCTTATGCGAAAAAGAACCGGTTAAACAACCGCTCTTCCCATCAATGGATCTTGCTTGCATTCTTACGCTCAGATACGCATCGGCATTTAATCAAAAAAAGTTTGTTGGTTATGAAACTAACTTTATTGCTGCTTACTGCTTTTCTGTACAATGCTTCCGGAAAAGCAATTTCCCAAAATGTTACGTACAAAGGGAAAAACGTTACACTGAATAAAATTTTTGAAAGCATTGAGCAGCAAACAGGGTATGTTGTATTCTGCGAATACAGCCTGGTAAAAAATGCGCAACCGGTAACGATAGACGCAACGGCCATGCCGCTTGACCGTTTTCTAAAAAACATCCTGTATAAGCAGCACCTGACATTTGTATTTAAGGATAAAACCATTATTATATCAGGAAATAAAGCTCCGCGTCCCAACCAATCCGCAGGCAATGCACAAATTAAAGAAATCATGGAGCCATCTGCATTATTGCAGGGAGATGTAAAAAACACGGAAGGCGAATCGCTTGCAGGCGCTGCGGTAACAAACAAAACCACTAAAAAATCAACTTTGGCTGACGCATCAGGGAGGTTTTCAATAGATGCTTCTGCCGGCGATGTGCTTTCCGTTTCAATGGTAGGATATGATATTGCCGAAGTAAAAGTTCAGAGCAATGTTTTTTTATCAATCGTTCTCACGCAGAAAGAAAAAAACCTTAATGCCGTAGTGGTGGTAGGATATGGCACCCAAAAGAAGAAAGACCTTACAGGAGCTATTTCCAGTGTTGATAATACCAGGTTTCAAAACCTGCCTAATACGAATATTACCCAGGCGTTAAGGGGCAGTGTTCCGGGAATAAGCATTACTGCCGGCGGAAATGCCGGCTCTGGCTCAGCCATTTCTGTTCGCGGGCAAAATTCTATTAATGGCGGCACTAACGCACTGATAGTAGTGGACGGGATTATCTATGACGGGGAAATCGGGAATCTTAATTCCAACGATATTGCTTCTATTGACGTATTAAAAGATGCCAGCTCTGCCGCCATCTTTGGCTCCAGGGCGGCTAACGGCGTAATACTTATTACCACCAAGAAGGGAACAACCTCCAAGCCTACCGTGAATTTTAATGGCTATACCGGTTTTCAGGGAATGTTAATGACACAGGATTTGGAAACCCCGAAACAATATGTGGATAAAAAGATCAATTATCAGAAAACGCTTGCATTCCGGGGCACGGCTTCATACCCCGACACTTCAAACCCGGTTCAATACCTGAATGCGGCAGAAGTAGATAATTATGAAAAAGGCATTATTGTAGATCCGCTTTCCGTTATAACGCGAACTGCCATTACACAGAGTTACAATCTGAGCATCGGCGCTAATACCGGCAATACCAATTATTTCGTAGCCGGCAACTGGACCGATCAGCAAGGCATAGTGTTAGGCGACCAGTTTAAACGTGCCTCCTTGCGCGTAAACCTGGAAACCAGGGTGACTGACTGGTTAAAGTTTGGGACAAACTCTGCTTTTTCGTTTGTAGATGTATCCGGCTCTCAGGCCAGCCTTTTAAGTGCAATACAACTCAGCCCTTATGGCACATGGTATCTCGATTCAGCAAAAACCATTCTGAACCCGTTGCCAATGACAGATGGCCTCGTCAGCAACCCTTTGCTGCCCACCCTTAATAAGAATACCTCGCAGCGTAAAAACCTGTTTGGGATATTGTATTCAGAAATAAGCTTTCCCTTTATTAAAGGCCTTACTTACAGGTTCACCTATTCCAATAATATGATTTCTTATACCAATCAAACCTTTATTCCCGCTTTCAATGCCGGAGGATTGGATAGGGTAGCTAGCGCCACCAGCACCTCCGAAGAAATACAGGATATGTACCTGGAAAGCCTGGTGAAATACAACCATACATTTGCGGGCGATCATCAGGTAGATTTAACCCTGCTCTATAATTATAATTTCGCCACAGACAAGGCTACTACGGCCTCAGCCAACACTTTCCCTTCGGATGTGCTTTCTTATTACAGCCTTAGCCTGGGTGAAAATCAAAGCACGGCAGCTTCCTATTCCGACTATCATGGTATTGCTATGATGGCAAGGCTTAATTATAAATACAGGGATCGTTATTTATTGACTGTAACAGGGCGCAGGGATGGAGCTTCTGTTTTCAGCCAAAATAACAAATTTGCTTTCTTTCCCTCCATGGCCTTGGGGTGGATATTGTCAGAAGAAAATTTTCTGAAATCCAACCCGGTGATCAATTTTTTAAAACTGCGGTTTTCCTGGGGCGCTAATGGTAACCAGGCCATCAGCCGCTATCAGTCATTGAGCCGGATAGAAACCGGAACAGGCTTTGACTATTTGTTTGGCGGCAGCACCGCGTATGGCATTGCGGCTACATCTATGGGTAACAGTGATCTGAAGTGGGAAAGCACCTACGCCTTTAATTACGGAATTGATTTTGAATTACTGAAAAGCCGTATTTCGGGCAGCATGAATTATTATAATTCCAGCACCCACAACCTGCTTTTGAACCGTACCATACCGGTATTGAATGGATTTAGCAGCGTGCTTTCCAATCTTGGTTCGGTTAATAACAAAGGAATAGAGCTTGAGCTAAACACAGTTAATATAAAAACCCGGGCGGTGGAATGGCGGACAGGATTAAATTTTGCAAAGAACAAAAACACGATCGTTCATCTTTACGGCACAAAAGATGAAAATGGTAAAGAAACTGACGATATTTCCAATAAGTGGTTTATTGGAAAATCACTTGGTGCATATTACAACTATGTGCCCTACGGGATATGGCAGATTGGAGACGATATACCCGATGGCTTCCGGGCAGGGGATGTAAAGTTAAGAGACCTTAATAAGGATGGCGTGATAACTGCCGATGGAGACCGGGCCATTATCGGGTATAACGTTCCCGATTTTACTTTCGGCTTTAATAGCAGCTTAAAGTATAAAGGCTTCACACTGTATATGCAGATCACAGGTTCTGTAGGAGGTGTGCGGAATAACCAGGATATTCTTGACCCGGCCACTAATTTTACCTACCGGATACATGGAATTTATGAGAACTGGTGGACGCCCAAAAACCCTTCCACTTCCAATCCTTCGATGGATTACCAGGATGCATACAACATCAACTGGCTGCAGAGCACTACCTGGGTGCGCATTCAGGATATTTCCCTGTCGTACGATTTTCCTGTACGGATTATAAGCCGCTTAAAAATGAAACAGCTCCAGGTATATCTGAGCTCGAAAAACCCTTTCCTGTTCACCAAATGGGGCGGATGGGATCCGGAGACAACGGGAACGGGCCGTAGCCAGTATCCCACTATGCGATCTGTCAACTTCGGAGTTAATCTAAGTTTATAATGCTTAAATCTTAAATCACATGATCAAAAAAATATCTGCATATTATTTTGTATGGTTATCTCTGGCTGCCGCTGCCTGCATGCTGAATAGCTCGTGTAGCAAAGATCTGCTAACCGAAGACCCGGAAGATTTTTTTAGTACAAGCAATGCCTTCAGCAATCCGGAAACTTTTCAGTTGGCTGTAAATGCCATATATGCCAGCGCCCGTACGTTTATTTTCAGTGGAACGGATGCAGAATCGGGCGGCTATCCTT
This sequence comes from Niabella sp., assembly GCA_047606125.1. GTDB lineage: Bacteria > Bacteroidota > Bacteroidia > Chitinophagales > Chitinophagaceae > Niabella. The sequence continues at coordinate 6,163 of JASGEW010000026.1, forward strand.
ACAGGGAATACCTGCGCATGGGAACGGATGTAGCTACCTGCGGACAAGCCCACCGCCCATACCTGCTGGTAGATTTCAGTTATCTTACCCCTGAGCACGACGCTGCCGTAGATTTTTGGGATGCAGCCTATTTAACGCTGATACCCCGCGCCAATACAGTTATTGACCAGGCCGATATATCCACCACAGTGCAATGGGAGAGCGAAGCACAAAAAAACTATATTGTTGCACAGGCTAAGTTTTTTCGCGCCTATACTTATTATACCCTGGTAAACCTGTATGGAAGCGTTCCCCTGATAGAACATGAAATCACTTCTGCTGAGTTTAGCTTTACCCGGAATTCGGCGGATAGCGTATTGGATTTTATCCGCCAGGATCTGGAGTTTTCTTCCCAATGGCTTACCGCTGATCCTGACCAGGTAACGGAGGGGCAGCTTACCGGCGCTGCCGCTGATATGCTGCTGGCAACCGTAGATCTTCAAATGAATATGCCCGATTCGGCTGTAGCTGCTACCTCGAGGATCATTAACTCCGGCTATTATACGCTGATGGCCGAACGCTTTGGCGATGATGCCGACCATGACGGGCATTTTCCTTCCGGCGGCGGTGATGTTTTTTCAGACCTCTTTTGGGAAAACAATGCAAATCGCAGCGGTGGTAATATGGAATCAATCTGGGTATTGCAAAGCGCAGAAAATGTGGTAGGCGGCGATATAGGCACCAGCCTTTCACGCACGTGGGGGCCTTATTACGCTAACATGATCGCGCCAAACGGGATTTTAGGCATGGTACTGGCCGATTCGCTCGGCGGCAGGCCGGTAGGATATGTGCGCACAACCAATTACTTTAATTACACCATCTGGGAAAATGACTGGGATGATATGCGTAATTCCGCATGGAACATTCGTCGTGTTTGGTATTATAATAACCCGGCCAACCCCCTGTATGGCCAACAGGTGGATTTAACCGATCCGGGCGTGATAGATACCATTCAGCGCATATATCCTATGATTCGTAAGGCGGAAGGCGCGATCACAAGCATTAACGGCAGTACAACGCCCAATCAAAAATTTATCGTTTACCGTCTTGCCGAAGCGTATTTGCTAAGGGCCGAGGCTTATATGGATTTAAGCCAGCTGCAAAATGCTGCAGATGACATCAATATAGTAAGAGCCAGGGCCAATGCTCCATTGATTACCGCAGGAGATGTGAACATTGATTTCATATTAGATGAACGGGCCAGGGAGCTCATTATCGAAGAGCCCAGGAGGCTCACGCTGAACAGGCTTGGCCTTTGGTATGAGCGAACACTTAAATACAGCCTGAATGAACCTACTTTTTATTACCTGATCGCAAAAACCATTCAGCCGTATAATGCTTTGTTCCCTATACCGCAAACCGCTATGGATATTACTACCGGCCTCACACAGAACCCGGGGTACTGAGTGTCCTGAACAAGTAGTGAATATTCGATTTAGTTCTTTGTTTATTATTTGGTGCTAAGTAAAAGATGATGGCAGGCCCATCGGTAGCGGCTTGCAGGAGCCGCTATCAAGCCACCTTTATACTGCTGCGGCTAAAAGCTGTGGTAGTGAGCGATAAAGGAAAAGGCATCAGTTTAAAGTGTCAGGTGCGTGTTAAGAAGGTGAACGTAAGTGAGCCACTGATGAGGCATCGAAAGGATTAAACGTTGTCAAAACCAGGGAGCAGTATCATCTCTGGGATAAGTAAAAGAGTTTCCTGTTTACTGCTTTTGCGACAACCGGTGTACAAGTGGCACGAGCTTAACAACAGGCTTTTACCTGGAACAGGAGAACCTGTCGTAAGGATGTTAAGAGAAAATTCAATCTGTGGACGCAGGTAATTTAACGCAAAACCCCGGCTGGTAAAGCGCATCGGAAACAATTAATAAATGCGGGGTGTTTTAAAATAAATGTATATGAGGTATGCAACGCCTGTCTTATTTGTCCGCTTGTTGGTTCAGTGTTTAACCTTCTGCATACAGAGAACCCTGTCAGGCTTCCTTTTATTACTGCTGCTCTTTTGTAACGCTTCTATCTTCGGACAGGTGAGGCTGCCGCAGCTCATAAGTGACAGTATGGTGCTGCAGCGCAACAGGCCGATAGCAATATGGGGATGGGCTGCTCCGCAGGAAGAAATTATCGTTCGCTTCAATAATAAGCAATATAAAACGAAAGCCAATGCAGATAAGAAATGGTCGCTGACCCTTGCAGCAATGAAAGCGGGCGGGCCTTACACAATGGAAATAAAAGCCAGCAATGCCATAACGCTTAAAGGCATTTTGATAGGAGATGTATGGCTTTGTTCCGGGCAGTCAAATATGAACATGACAATGGAGCATATAAAGGATAGATATGCAGCAGAGATCGCCGGTTCCGGCAATAGCTACATTAGGCAATTCAGCATATCCCCGAAAAAATACAGTTTCACTCCGCTGGATAACGCGCAGGGACAATGGGTAGCTGCCGACCCGCAAACGGTACTGAATTTTACCGCTGCAGGTTATTTTTTTGCGCGCAGCCTGTACGAAAAATATAAAGTGCCTGTCGGGCTTATTCATTCCAGTTGGGGAGGCACGCCTATACAGGCCTGGATCAGTGAAGAAGGGCTGCATAATTTTCCCGGTTATATTGCCATAGCTGATTCCTATAAAGATACTCAGCTGGTGCAGTCTGTTTTGCAGAGGAATAAAGATAGTTCGGATCACTGGTTCCTTCAGGCACGGTTGCAGGACAAAGGACTGGCGCCGGGCGCTGCAACCTGGGTGTCTGCACCTGTTGATGATTCGTGGAAGCGCATAAAAGTTCCCGGATATTGGGATGACCAAGGTGCGGCAGGTGTGCACGGCGTTGTCTGGTTCAAAAAGGTGATCAGGTTATCCGCTACCGAAACAGGTAAAGATGCCTGGCTGGAATTAGGAACGATAGGTGATATAGACACAACTTATTTCAACGGCGTACAGGTAGGTGCCGGTCAAAGTTCTTACACAGCCCGTAAATACCGGGTACCTGCCTCCCTGATCAGGCCCGGCAATAATGTTATTACAGTAAGGATAATCAGCAAGACCGGTAAAGGGGGATTTGTGCCGGGAAAAACTTACCGGTTCCTGGCAGCAGGCGCTGTTATTGATCTCAGCGGAGAATGGCAATATAAAGTAGGTGCGCCATTACCCG
>JASGEW010000027.1:0-53087 GCA_047606125.1 Niabella sp.
AAGCAACAGCAGCCAAAGCGGATGTAAAAGCAACGCCGGTTGCTTCTGCGATTATTGCTGATAAAAAGGTCGATCCCAAAACAGTTACACCATCAGGTTTTTCCGGAAAGATTGTAAAAGATGATGTGCTGGCAGCACTTGCCAACCCGGGCAGAAAATCTTTTGACGGAGGTACACTTTTCAGCCGCAACCAGCGGGCAGAAAAAATGACCAATCTGCGCAAAACCATCAGCCGCAGACTGGTTGAGGCAAAAAATACCACGGCAATGCTTACTACTTTTAACGAGGTAGATATGCAGCCCGTTATGGATATCAGGAAGCAATACAAAGACAAGTTTAAAGAAGTGCATGGTGTAAATCTGGGTTTTATGAGCTTCTTTGCAAAAGCCTGCGCTATTGCGCTTTCTGAATGGCCCACTGTTAATGCTTATATCGACGGAGATCAGCTGTTGTATCATGATTATGCAGATATTAGTATTGCGGTAAGCACTCCGCGCGGTTTAACGGTACCTGTTATCAGGAATGTGGAAAGCCTTGGAATGGCTGAGATCGAAAAGAAAGTAATTGAGTTGGCTACTAAAGCGCGCGACAGCAAACTGACTGCAGATGATCTTACCGGGGGCACTTTTACGATTACCAATGGCGGTGTGTTTGGCTCCTTATTAAGTACCCCTATCATCAACATTCCTCAAAGCGCTATTTTAGGGATGCACAAGATTCAGGAACGGCCCATAGCTGTAAACGGACAGGTAGTGATCCGTCCGATGATGTATGTAGCGCTCAGTTACGATCACAGGATTATTGACGGGCGCGAATCGGTGAGCTTCCTGGTGCGTGTAAAAGAGCTGTTGGAAAATCCGGCCCTGTTACTGGTGCAGAAAGACCCTGTAAAAGCTTTGCTGGAGCTGTAGTTAAAGCCCGGTCATCATTAATATTGGGGGTTCGTGGCAGCACGAGCCTTTTTTTTAGTTCATACATGGAGGGTACATTTTCAAAGGAGGCCAAACGTAATTATGCGCATGTTAATAATGCTGCGGCAATTCTCCGGTCGTATAACGGGCAGGAGCCATTCGCTCATTTTATTAAAGCCTGGTTCTCCGGCCATAAAAAATTTGGCAGCAGGGACCGGAAAATAGTTGCTCATTTGTGCTATTGCTATTTTCGTTTGGGCCATTCTTTTTCAGAGCTTCCTGTTGAGGAAAAAGTTTTAAAGGCAATGCAGGTCTGCGATCCGGTACTCGCCAAAGAGTGGGAGTGTATGATTGAGCACCCTGAATTACCGGTCGTTCCAGAAAATATTTTTCCCTGGCAGCAGGAGGTAAGTGCAACCATTGATTTTGCCGCATTTGAACGCTCTCATCTTGTTCAGCCCGATTTGTTTTTACGGGCGCGCAGGGGTTTTGAAAGGGTTGTTGAGCATAAGTTAACTGCTTCGGGTATCGGGTTTAAAGCAGAAGGTAAAAACAGCTTTCGGATTTCCAATAGTTCCAGGCTGGAGCATGTATTAGCGCTCAACCGGGAAGCGGTAATACAGGACCTGAGCTCACAAAAGATCGGCAATCTTTTAAAAACGGCCGCCACTTATTTTACGGATAACATCTGCGTGTGGGACTGTTGTGCTGCAAGTGGTGGTAAATCAATTCTTGCTAAAGATGTGCTGGAGAATATAACATTAAGTGTATCTGATGTGCGCCCGTCAATTATTCACAACCTGAACAGGCGGTTTAAAGAAGCCCTGATAAAAAACTATGATGTTTTTATTGCGGATGCCACTACCGCCAATCCCGGAAAACAATTTGATCTGATCATTGCTGATGTGCCTTGTACAGGCAGCGGCACCTGGGCCCGTACACCAGAACAACTGCTGTATTTTAATGATCATAAAATAATGGCCTACGCTGCTTTGCAGACAGGCATATTGTCTAATATCATTCATTACCTGAAGCCCGGAGGCCTGCTGCTTTATATTACCTGTTCTGTTTTTCACAAAGAGAATGAAGCGCAACTCTGCCTGCTGCAATCGAATAACCTGAAGCTGATAGATGAAAGGATCATTGCAGGTTACAATGTAAAAGCAGATACAATGTTTGGCGCCTTGTTACAAAAATGATTTTTAATATCATTCCGAGAATACCTGTGAAGCTGAAAGGAATTTTTCCTGTTCAGCAGATTCCTCTTTCCGCTTCGCTCTAATCCGGAATGATGATCCTGAAATATATACCTAAAACTCACATTAAATAAATTGCCCGTTCTTTCAAAAAGCTTTCCGGCTATCAGCGTGAAAACAGGATTGTCTGTTATTTAAAATATATTTTAAAAGTTGTTCCTTGTCCTGGTGTGCTGTCTGCAATGATTGTTCCGTTCATCGCTTCTATGTGTCTTTTCGTAATATAAAGGCCCATGCCTTTCGAGTCTGGATTAGAGGTAAAAGTGTTAAACAAGCCAAATAGTTTATCCTTGTTTTTTACAAGATCGATACCTATACCATTATCTGTTATTTCCAGCATATTCTCATTATTTTCAGCATGATAGTTTATTGTAACAATTGGTAAGCGGCCAGGTTGGGAATATTTGATCGCATTCGAAATTAAATTTAATAAAATACTTTCGATATAAGCCTTATTGAAAAAGATATTCCTTTCTTCGGGAACATTATTTATAACAATTGCGTTTTGTGCATCAATTTTATCTTTCAGAACGCTTATGGTATTGTCCACTTCCTGTTTCAGATTAATATCCTGTTTCTTTAGCAGCAGATTGCTCTTATCAATAGTGATTATTTCACTGAGACCATCCATGGTTTTGCTTAACATATTAGCAACCTGGTATAATGAGTTCGAAAGTTTTTCTTTTTCATCGCAGGAGTTTGAGGTAAGAATAAGATCGCACAACGATTGTATATTACTGGTGTGTGCTCTTAAATTGTGTGAAACAATATAGGAGAAATCCATTAAACGCTTATTCTGGTGATGCATTATTTCAAGTGACTGCTGCAACTCAGTTCTGGAGGTGTGTAAGTCCGTAATGTCCACAATAATGCCAATAATACTTTGGATGGTGTTGTTCCCGTCTTTTATAAAATCAATACTTTCCCTAAACCATTTGGATGTGCCGTCCTTTAATTGTGCATGGTATTCCACTTCACAATAAGTGCCATAAGTAAGGCTATGCTCTATTTTTCTTATTACCGCGGCCCTGTCATCGGGATGAGCCCTGGTCAGGCTCATAAGGGACGTATCCAATCGTTCATGAACCTTATATCCTGTTATTTCGAATATTTTTTTACTGATAAAATTGTATTTTAATGTGTGGGGATCAGCGGTCCATACAATTCCGTCAATATTGTCCACCAAAGATTGTAATCTTGCCTGTGCCGCCTCTAACTCCGTTTTGGATCTTTTCAGATCAGTAATATCGACAGTAGTTAAGATCACCTGGTCATAATGCTCCTCGTGTCCGGGTATAACCCGCCAGGATAAAATAGAATTTCCGACCGCTCCTGCTGCATTATTAAAAGTGCTTTCGGATTCAAATTTGTGTTTGCCTGTACAAATCGCTGTCAGTATTTTTTTTATTACTGTTACAGATTGCTCTGTGCCTATATATTTCAGAAAGTTGGCCGACAGGTCTTCTTTACTAATGGCTTTGTGCTGCTTTACACAGGCATCGTTAAAGGCGGTCAGCTTCACCAGTTTTATATAATCCCACAAGGTTGCTGCCTGTTGGTCAAAATAGGCTGCCACCTCTTCTTCTGTTTTGCCCATAAGACCGTTTTTTCTTAAAAGCGCTACTGTGCCTGAAAAATCTTCTTCCCAGAGTGCTACCGGTGATTCGTTGAATAATAGCTGGTAGCGCTGATCGGATTCCCTGACCTTTTGCTCCGCGGCTCTTTTGTCTGTAATATCTTCTCCAAGGATTACATATTTCCGGTCTATGTTATTTTCTGCTGAAGATAACGGGAAGACCGTTACATGCATCCATGTCGTTGCTCCGTGTTTATTAGTGAAACAGAGGTCTTTTATGATCTTTGATTTTTTCTTTTTCCAGATACCGGGCAGTTCCGTTACCGTCTCTTTGTATATATCAGGGGGCACCAGGTCGGCAATAGTTATGCCCGATAGCAATTGTTCTTTTTTGTATCCGGTCATGTCCCAAAATTTCCGGTTAGCCACTGTTATATGAGAAGTATTGTGATCTATGATAGCAATGCCAATGGGCGCATTTTCGAAAATAGTTTTGAACTGAAATTCGGCTTCCAGTATTCTTTTTTCTTTTTCATGGATAAGAGATTGCAGCCTGAATGATTTTTCAAAGAATCTTTTAACCATTATTCCGGTTAGCACAGATCCCAATAAAGAAAACAGCATTACAATCAGCACGAAGCTTTTGCTTTCTTTCTTTTGAGCGATGTATAATTTCCAGTTAATATCAGCAACGGGTTCGGATAGATACGTTTCTGTTTTATCCGGCGGGCCATTAAAAAAGAACCTTTCTTTTTTATCATTCATACTGATATACGAAATGTGAAAATCATACACTTTTGAATCCTGTGTAGTAAGGCCCATCATTTGTAACAGCTCTTTGAATTTTACGCTGATACTTGAAAAGCCCCAGAAGCTTCCTTTAACATAAACCGGCATTCTTGCTACAATAACGCTGTCATGGAACGGATTTTCAAAAGGACCTGCAAGCATTATCCTTTTTGACTTAATCGTTGCAGTCAGACGTTTTTTCTCATCATTATTGGCTATATCAAACAGGTTCTGGTTGAGGAGGATGTTTTTCTGCGATCCGGGATAAACATACCTGATTACAGCCCCCTGGCTAAGTATGATGGTGTTAATACTCGTGTTATTGCTGGTGATCTCGGCTGCTGTTGTTTCAAATCCCTCCACTTTCCCGTTCTCACTTATGGTCCGGCTTAGCCAGGCAAGGTCGCTGTATAGCCTGGTGAAAAAAAGATCAAAACTTGCATTCAGCGCATCGCTTTTTTCTTTAAGAAAGAAATGCTTTTTTGAGGATTTAATATCCAGGCGTTGCTGTAATATCAGTAACGATATAATGAAAACGGTAATGGCAGCTAAAATTCCTGCCAGGGCAGCAGGCCGTTTAATATTTTTATGATTAGCATTAATGGTAATAGTCCTCATTTTAGCAAATCTCTTAATTTACGCAAAACATATCCAGGCTTATATCCCTTATAAAAGGATGCTGCCTAATCAAAAGTAAGTTTCTTTGGGTAGTAAAAAAATAATATAAAAATTTTCTTTTCCAAAGAGATCAGTTTCTGTAAAGAGCATTGTTTTAAAATGAATTCTATATTTGCAGCTATGACACAGGAAAAATTACAGGATATGCGGTCCCGCGTTCTCGGGATAAGGAGGTTTCTTTGACGTTGATAACCGCGAGCAAAAAATACAGCAGGATAAACAGCTTTCTTTAAGCCCCGGCTTTTGGGACGACAATAAACGCGCCACCGAGATTCTTAAAACTTTAAAAGTAAACGAATATTGGTTAGAGCTATATAAACGGGCTGAAAGTGCTGTCGAGGATTTCAGCGTATTATTTGATTTCTGGAAAAGCAGCGATGCTACAGAAGAAGAAACGCAACAGGCTTATGATCATGCTTTGCAGATTTTAGATGAGGCCGAATTTAAAAGCACTTTAAATGAACCGGAGGATGAATTGCCCGCCGTGCTTCAGATCAACTCAGGCGCCGGTGGAACAGAAAGCCAGGACTGGGCCGAGATGATTGCCCGGATGTACCGGATGTACGGCGAAAAACAGGGCTGGAAAGTTACCGAGCTGGATTGGCAATGGGGAGATGGGGCCGGTATCAAAACGGCTACCCTGCAATTTGACGGGGCATTCGCCTACGGGTTTTTAAAAGCCGAAAGCGGTGTACACCGGCTGGTGCGCATCTCTCCGTTCGATAGCAATGCCCGCAGGCACACTTCTTTTGCGTCGGTATTCGTTTATCCTTTGATCGACGACACTATTGAAATTGAAATAAAGGATAGTGAGGTAAAAATGGAAACCGCCCGCAGCGGGGGCGCAGGAGGCCAGAATGTGAATAAGGTAGAGACTAAAGTGATGCTTACCCACCTTCCAACGGGCATTGTGGTGATCTGCCAGACCGAACGTACACAGTTAGGCAACCGGGAAAAAGCCATGCAGATGCTCAAAAGCCGATTATACGAGGAAGAGCTTAGAAAAAGAGAAGAATTGAAAAATGCGACCAACGCCGGTAAAAAGAAGATAGAGTGGGGGAGCCAGATACGCAGCTATGTTTTTCATCCTTATAAAATGATCAAAGATCACCGTACAGATTACGAAGTGGGAAATGTGCAGCCGGTTATGGATGGAGAGCTGGATGGTTTTATAAAAGCATACCTGATGGCCGATAAAGAAAATGAAGGATCGTAGGAGTTTGGAATACCTGATTAAACATTCAATATAAATACCAGTTATGAGTTTAGGAACGTTTTCATATCCTTTGCCCGCTAATGAACCTGTATTAAATTATGCTCCGGGTTCAAAGGAACGAGCGCAGCTAAAGGCTACTATTGCCGGGTTGAAAGCCGAAAAGATCAATATTCCCATGTATATAGGCGGCAAAGAAGTGCATACCAATAATAAAGTATCCATACACCCGCCACATGAAAGAAATTTTTTGCTGGGTCATTTTTCAGCAGGAGACAGAAAGCATGTGCAGGAAGCAATAGATGCGGCGCTGGCAGCAAAAAAAGACTGGGCTTCTTTGAGATGGGAAAACAGGGCCGCCATTTTTTTAAAAGCTGCCGATCTTATAGCTACAAAGTACCGTTTTCTTATGAACGGTACCACTATGCTCTGTCAAAGTAAAAATGCTTACCAGGCAGAAATTGACAGTGCCTGTGAAATAATAGATTTCCTCAGGTTCAACGTTCATTTTTTAAGTGAGATTTATAAACAGCAACCCATAAGCAGCCCGGGCATGCACAACCGGCTGGAGTATCGGCCGCTGGAAGGTTTTGTGCTGGCGGTAACCCCTTTTAATTTTACAGCAATTGCCGGCAACCTTCCAGCATCGGCAGCCCTGTGTGGGAATGTAGTTGTTTGGAAACCTGCAGACACACAGGTATATTCGGCACAGATGTTTATGAGGGTCTTAAAAGAAGCAGGTCTGCCGGATGGGGTGATTAACCTGATATATGTGGATGGGCCTGTATTGGGCGATGTATGCTTTAATCATAAAGAATTTGCCGGGGTGCATTTCACCGGATCTACCCGCGTATTTAACCAGATGTGGGAGACAATAGGTAAAAATATGGCAAAATACCGCACCTATCCCCGCATCGTTGGTGAAACAGGGGGTAAGGATTTTGTAATTGCGCACAAAAGCGCCAATCCTGCTGTAGTGGCAACGGCATTGCTGCGCGGCGCTTTTGAGTACCAGGGACAAAAATGTTCCGCTGCCTCAAGAGCCTACCTGCCTTCCAATATTGCCAGGGAGGTAAAAAAACTGCTTATTGATGGCGTAAAGAGTTTTAAAATGGGTTCTGTAGAGGATTTCTCTAATTTCATCAATGCCGTAATTGACGAACGGGCTTTTGACCGCGTCAAAAAGTATATAGACAACGCTAAAAAAAGTAAGGATGTAACCATAATAGCAGGGGGCAATTATGATAAAAAAGAAGGCTATTTTATTGAGCCAACCATTTTGGAAGTACAAGATCCGCGGTATGTGACCATGTGCGAAGAGATCTTTGGCCCTGTACTGAGTATTTACGTATATCCTGCCAACCAGTTTGAGAAAACGCTTGAACTTATCGACAGCACTTCACCTTATGCGCTTACGGGTGCTGTTTTATCTACGGACAGGGCGGCTATTGAGCTGGCTACTAATAAATTAGAAAATTCGGCAGGTAATTTCTATATCAATGATAAACCAACAGGTGCGGTAGTGGGCCAGCAACCATTTGGAGGTGCCAGGGCCAGTGGTACTAACGATAAAGCAGGTTCTATCATTAACCTGTATCGCTGGCTGAGCGCCAGGACCATTAAAGAAACATTTAATCCGCCTGCAGATTACGGGTATCCGTTCTTATCAGAATCGTAAAACCGGCAGATTTTTACGGCGGACAAAGGAACATAAAGTTAATCTTCATGTTCCTTTGCTTTTATTTATATTGCAGTAAATTGTTGTGAAGCCGGTATAGCAGTCATCGGCAATTTATAAGAACCTTAGAAATATTGTAGGCTTGAAATCAATTCTAAATAAAGAACATATTGCGATCATCATAAAAAGATTAGCGCACCAGATCGTAGAAAATCAATCGGATTTATCAGGTATGGTAGTCATTGGCCTGCAGCCCCGTGGAATTTATTTATCAGACAGGATCCACAAAGAAATAAAAGCGCTCACAGGAGACGATAAAGTACCCTATGGTAAACTGGATATTACCTTTTACAGGGATGATGTGCGTAATAGCCTGCATAAGGCCAATGAAACAGATATCCCGTTCAGTATAGAAAATAAAACGGTTGTATTGATTGATGATGTACTGTACACCGGGCGTACTATCCGGGCTGCTTTAGACGCGTTGCTTGATTTTGGAAGGCCCGCTAAAGTAGCGCTATGCGTATTAATCGATCGCAGGTTCAGCCGCGATTTTCCTGTCCAGGCAGATTATATAGGGCAGGCGATAGATAGCTTCGAGAATCAAAAAGTGCTGGTGCGCTGGATAGAAAACAGTGAGAAAGACCAGGTTTTTATTGAGTAAAAGAAGTGGGAAGCAGGGGGTGATTATCACTATATTTAGTTATGCTGTTTTTTAAAAAAGTGTTTTACTTTTGTCTGAAATTGTTTTTCATATCCCAGTTGGAATGCTTTTTGTATTTAAAAACTAAAAAGAAGCCTTATATTCGTGGTATCTTAATCTATAAAAAATAATTGTATGCCGTTAGAACCTTACGGAATTGGTGGTACCGAAGTAAAAAATGATGCTTTTGAAGCCTTTGCCGATATACCGCAGAACCGTGTATTAGTAGCTGAAAAACTTACTGATCTTCCCCCGGTGAGGCCCGAAATTGTGCATGGACTTACTGATGTGGCCGCTGTATTTAATCATTACAACCCTTCGGTTGAAATGGATTTTGAAACCGAGGAAGGATCCTCAAAAAGAGAAGAACTGCATTTTAAAGGACTTGACGATTTTGGTACTAAAGGCATTACCAGGCAAAGTGAATACCTGAGCGAGCTGGATATGAAGCGCGCGCAGTACCAGAAAATTGTAAAGCAGCTCAAAACAAACAAGCTGCTGAAACAGGCCCTTTCGGATAAAAACACAAAAGATAACCTGGTGGCAGCGCTGAAAGTGCTGGTTCAGGAGCTTGATGGGAAAACAAAATAATTGATCGGTTTTTTTAATAATCAGCTAAGCATAATATGTCAACAACACAAAACCAGCTTTCACCGGAAGAGCAAAATCTGCAGAAAGAATATAAACAGCCTGAAGCTGCGGCATTAGGAAGTTTGGATACCCACCTGCAACCTTTAGCCAAATTAGGGGGCTATGACCTGCTGGAGTCTGCAATTGAGAATGTTCAGAACCTGAATCCTGAAAGAAAAGCGCGTAAAAAGATCTTCCTGGAAGAGGCTGGCAAAAAGAAAGAACGGGTTGAGCTAAAGAAAGCGCTGAACTGGTGGATCGATATTCTGGAATCGACAGACGATCTGGGCGAAATGGTTGATAAATGTAATCAGCTGGCTGAGAGTGCTGACCGGACACTTAAATCAAATATCAAAAAAGCTTTGGAGCGCACACAGGAGTTGGAGCGTTCTTACCGCTCGGTAGCCTTCTTTTTCAAGAATACAGAAAGTCAGAAAGTTAAAAACGTTTCCTTTATGAACGCCGAGCCCGACCAGCTGAAAGATCTTGATAATACAAGGTTCATTGACTATGTGCAGGCGGAACTGGTAAATAATTACGACAGGCTGGATTTACGTAATAACTACGGAATACTGATATTACCAGGTTATCTCGGTTCCAATAAAGTGGTGGAAAAATGGGCCAAGATCGCCCATGATAATAAGGTGATGCTGGTTACAGATTTTGAGAACCTCGACACTCCTGATGATGTAATGGAACTGTTTGAAGCGGCAAACCTTACCGGTGGCGACCCTTACCGCTCAAATGTAATAATGGCCTGCAACTGGCTGGTGGGACGTGGCAAAGAGGACGAAGTGGGCGAAGAGGATCATTTATTTGTGCCCCCATCTTCCTCGCTGGGTGGTAAAATATATTATACCCTGATGTCGCAGGTAACTGCCGGTAAAAAACACGGTAGTATGAATGAGGTTGACGGGGTAAAATTCGATCTTAAGAAAAGCGAAATTGCCGGGCTTGAAAAGCTTGGCCTGGTGCCGATGGCAAAAGAATATGGTAAGGTAATGGCCTTTTCTGCCAAAACCTTATTTAACGGGGATAATATTGGCCTGCAAACCTATTCGGTAGTACGTGTGTTTGACTATGTTGCCAAAGTAATGATGGATTTCCTGAACCGGCGGGCCTTTGAGAACTTTAACGCTAACACCCGGAAAGAATTAAACGGGCAGATCGTTAAGTTCTTGGACAGTATTACCGGGCCTAATAAACTGATTGAAAATTTCACTATTAAAAGATTTGAGCAGGACCCTGTACAAAAGGACAGGATTTTTCTTGATATTCACCTGAAACCTTATTTCCCGGCTAAAACGTTCCTAATTAAATTAGACGGGCAAAAAGGTGATGATGCCGATGGCATTGAATGGATGTCGAGCTATGAGCAGGATAAGTAATTTAATATTTCTTTAATACGCCCTGCGTAATAATATTTATAGCAGCGCGTTTATAGTACATGTATGCTTCCTTAATCTATGACGATCATGAAAAACAGAGGATATATGCTATACATCATAGAAGAAGTATTTTAACTACGTATTTTTTATTTATAGTTTTTATACTTATTTTTTAACTTCAAAAATGTACAGTTATGTCATTTAAAGCACAAATTGAAGTAGCAGGTGCCAAGAACAATGTTCTTGATGTAAGCTACGCATTAAAACAGGAAACAGATGCTACCGGCCGCCCCTCCTCTATCACAAGAGGCGGGCAAATTGTAGTAACCGTTGAATCAACCGGCGACACCAAGTTTTTCGAATGGATGTGTAACAACTTCGAAAGAAAAGACGGTAAGGTCGTATTTACCAAACGCGATTCGGATGCCACTATGAAAGAGTTGAGCTGGAAAGAAGGATATCTGGTTGCGTACCGCGAAAATTTTAATGCTACCGGCGACAATCCCATTACAGAAACATTTACCATCAGTGCTAAAGAAATAAGCATGGGTAATGCTTCTCACGTTAATCAATGGGCGGTATAATACAGAAACGGTAATTTTAAAGCATTAGTTTGCTGAAAATGATGCTTTCAATTTAATTTTATAACCCGGCTCGGATAGAAATGAGGGCTGGGTTATTTTGATTATATAAACTTAACCTTATGTCTTTTATTTCAAAACTTACAGTAGATGGTGAAGAAATTAATGTACTTCACTGCAGATACCAGTTCTCCCAGGAAACAGACGCCACTGTACGGCCTACTTCAATACCTCATGGAGGCGTTATCGATATTACTATAGAAAGCAACGGGAAAACGGATTTTTTCGACTGGATGATCAGCCCTACCCAAACTAAAAGTGGCACCATTACTTTTTACAGGCGCGACACGATGAGCCAGTTAAAAACGCTGCAATTTACCGATGCGCATTGTATTGATTATATTGAAGAATACACGCACAACGGCGAATACCCGATGCAGATAACGTTAAAGCTTAGCGCCAAAGAATTAAAACTGAATGAATCGTCCTTTAAAAAGAACTGGCCGGTATAACAAAATCGGTTAAGTATGAAATTAATATTCCTGGCATTTATAATAATACTGGTTTCCTGCGGAGCCACTGGCGATCATAAACATCGAAACCAGCCAGTTACAGTTATCCGGAGCAAAAGCATTATCCCGGTAGATACGCTCTGTTCCTGTCTTCTTGAGGCTGCCGCATTATTCCCAAATAACAATACCGTCAGTGCAATTGAGCAAATTTTTCAACAAAGAAGTGATCGGTATAACATTATATACGGGAATAACCCGGAAAACTCAGATCAAAAAATTTTAATTTATTCGGTAACAACCGAAAATGAAAACAGTAATAAAGTAAGCTCTTTATTGCTCAATATCCCCGATTCCCTGCAAAGCCTGATTTTGATAAAAGACCTGGTGAAATTATTGGGGAGCCCACAGAAGCCCTCACCATTGGAATTGGTAAAAAAGGAATATTTTGATGTTAAATTCTATTATAAACCGGAAGCGCAAAAAGAGGCTACAATCATCAACGTTACAACATCTTATCCGTATAATTATAGTAATAATAAAGTGTTTTACATAACCTTAAAAAGATCATAAGTGCCCGGGCATTTGACCAAGGTTTTAGAAATGGACGCACATGGCGGCCCCTCATCATAAATGTATAGCTAATAGCCTTCTATTCCCTTGTTTGTTGTATGTTTGATGCTGTTAAAGCTTCTTTTTAAATATGGCGTATAAAAATCAACAGGAGTTTATAAAAGCATTAGAAAAAGCAGGAGAATTAATAAGAATTAAGACCTATGTAAACCCATGCCTGGAAATAGCGGAAATTACCGACCGTATAAGCAAGGAACCCGGTGGCGGTAAAGCCATTTTGTTTGAAAATACAGGATACGATTTTCCTGTTTTGATGAATGCTTACGGCAGCGAAAAGAGGATGTGCATGGCGCTTGGGGTTAACGAACTGAATGATGTAGCCCGGGAAATTGAGGCATTGTTTAAATTGTTATCAGCTCCCAAAGAAAATATTGTTGATAAACTAAAGCTGCTGCCCAGGCTGGCCTCATTTTCATCGTGGATGCCAAAGACTAAAAAGGGCAAAGGAGCATGCCAGGACGTGATTCTTACAGAAAAACCCTTACCCGGCGAACAATGGAGCGGGCTGCCCGATATAAGCAAACTTCCGGTAATAACCTGCTGGCCCCAGGACGGCGGTCCTTTTATAACGCTTCCTGTCATTCATACCAGGGAACCTCATACAGGCATCAGGAATGTGGGCATGTACCGCATGCAGGTCTTCGGGCCGCAACTCACAGCCATGCATTGGCATAAACATAAGGTTTCTGCAAAACATTTTAATGAGTACAAAAAGCTGGGTAAAAAAATGCCGGTAGCAGTTGCGCTGGGAGGGGATCCTGTATATGCCTATTCGGCTACAGCTCCTTTGCCTGAAAATGTTGATGAATACATGCTGGCCGGCTTTTTAAGAAAGAAAAAAGTGGAGCTGGTAAAATGCATCACGCAACCTGAGATAGAAGTGCCTGCTGATGCCGATTTTGTAATAGAAGGTTATGTTGATCCTGCTGATGAAATGCTCTGGGAAGGTCCTTTCGGCGATCATACAGGGTATTATTCGCTGCCGGATTGGTATCCGAAATTTCACATTACGGCCATTACTCATAAAAAAGATCCTG
Source organism: Niabella sp. (assembly GCA_047606125.1). Taxonomy (GTDB): domain Bacteria; phylum Bacteroidota; class Bacteroidia; order Chitinophagales; family Chitinophagaceae; genus Niabella. The sequence continues at coordinate 13,583 of JASGEW010000027.1, forward strand.
TTTATCCCGCAACCATTGTCGGCATCCCTCCCCAGGAAGATGCCTGGCTGGGTAAGGCTACCGAACGGATATTTTTAGCACCTATTAAAATGACACTGGTTCCGGAGATAACAGATATGGATATGCCTGTTGAAGGCGTGTTCCATAATTTGGTGATCGCACAGATCGATAAAGAATATGCAGGCCAGGGACAAAAAGTAATGAATGCATTATGGGGCGCCGGCCAGATGATGTTTAATAAAATGCTGGTGCTTACTTCCCAATCCGGTATCGCCATTACAAATTACAAAGAGCTGGCAAAAGAAGTTTTTAAAAACCTGAACCCCGGCACGGATATTTATTTTTCACAAGGCCCCATGGATGTGCTGGATCATAGCTGCAGCAAGTTGGGTTTTGGCGGAAAACTGTGCATTGACGGCACAAAAAAATATGAAGAGGAATCAGATGATTGGTATGATCATTCCGTTTTGCCGGCAGCGATTGATGCGGCGAAAATAAAAGAAAGCTATCCCGAAATAAAACATTTTAACGGGCACCTTTTACAACAGCAGATACCCTGCCTGATCATTTCTGTTGAAAAGAGCCGCAAAGGTCATGTAAGAGAATTGCACCGGTCGTTAAGTGGTTTAACCGAATTGAAGGGTGTAAAAATGGTACTGTATGTAGAGCATACGGTTGATGCTTCCGATATTCCTACTGCATTATGGCGGTTCTGTAATAATCTCGATCCGAAGCGGGATCATTTCTTATACAGGAAAGAGGAAGGAGGTAAATACACAGCTGTAATGGGCTTTGATGGCACCATCAAAACCAGGGAACTGGACGGATTTGAGAGAGACTGGCCTAATATAATCGTTGCAGATGATGAAACCATTGCAGCCGTTGATAAGAAATGGAACCATCTGGGTATCGGTAAATTTATACCCTCTCCGTCGTTAAAATATAAAGATCAGATGTACGGAGAAAAAGCGGTAGCTGCGCCCTGACAGGATTGCTGATTTGAAATATCTGATTTCTGATTTGTTGGGCACATAAAAAAATCCCGGTTATTTGAGTAACCGGGATTTTTATTAAAGTAATATAATACTTTTCTGTTTAATTAAAAGGAGCCGGACGAATCATCGTCTCCATTAAGATTGATCTGATAAGTATACACTCCGTTATAACCCGGGTAAATACCTTCCAGCTGAACAGTGCTGCTGCGCATACTGCTTAATACTTTAAGAAACTCGTCTGTATTTTTAATATCCTGCCCGTTAACAGAAGTAATGATAAAGCCTTTTTCCATCCTGGTTCTTTTTAATGGGCCATCTGCTCTGATATTGGTTACTTCAACGCCGCCAGAAACTCTATATTTTGTTAAAGATTTTGGATCTGCATTTTTTAAATCCACACCTAACTGATCCTGCAACAAATCAAGGTTGCTGGTAGGTGAAACTTTGCCTGCGCTGGCAGTAAGGGTTACATCTGTAGTGTATTCTTTTCCGCCCCTCAAATAACTGAGTGTAATTTTATCGCCCGGCTGTGAGCTGGCAATCTGGCCCGAAATAGCAATACCTGTAGTAACATCCTGGCCATTGATTTTAGTGATCACATCACCTTTTTTAATGCCGGCTTTAGCAGCGCCACCATCAGCAGGTACCTGTGTTATGTAAACACCGGCATCAGATTGTAATCCTAATCTTTTCAGATAAGTTTCATTGGCACCATCTCTGCCATCATACTGCACACCCAGGTAGCCACGTTTTACATTGCCAAACTTCACAATGTCATTCACTACTTTTTTTACAATGCTAACCGGTATCGCAAAAGAGTACCCCGCGTAAGTACCGGTAGGAGCCAAAATGGCAGAATTGATACCAATCAGTTCCCCGTTGGTATTAATGAGCGCTCCGCCACTGTTGCCAGGATTCACAGCCGCATCAGTTTGAATAAAGGATTCAACCGGCGAATTGCTTTGGCTGCTGTTGATGCCAATGCTGCGGCCTTTGGCACTCACGATACCGGCTGTTACAGTGGCTTCCAGTGTAAAGGGATAACCTACCGCCAAAACCCACTGGCCTAATTGCACATCATTGGAGTTGCCGTAAACCAGGTAAGGCAGATTGGTTGCATCAATTTTTAATACGGCGAGGTCGGTATTAGCGTCGCGCCCTACAATTTTAGCATTGTATACTTTTTTACCTTCATTCAAAGAAACTTTGATTTCTGAAACAGGATTACCTTCCTGATCCACTACAACGTGGTTGTTGGTAACAATGTACCCGTCCTGGCTAATAATGACCCCACTGCCCGATGCTTTTTGTTCGGGCCTGATTTGAGGTCCCATGCTTCCGCCAAACATATCTCCAAAGAAATCTTCAAAAGGATCTCCGCTGCTTCCGCGGCTGTTTGGAATATTATTGGTTATTTTTTTTGCAGGAATCCTGGTCTTGATGTGCACAACGGCAGGAATGGCAGATACGGAAGCTTTGGTAAAATCCGTAGGAGCCGCTGCGTTTCCATTTGCATCTGTAAAGCTGGCATAATTGGCAGGAAGCTTACCGTTAATGGGTGCCCCGAAAGAGGAAGTCGGGCTTTTGAAAAATCTGCCATAAATATAAAGCCCCGCAAATGCTGATAGCACACTTACCAAAACTACCAGCAGTAATTGTTTCACTTTCATACGCTTATTCTTTTTTTTATTGGATTATTCAAAAATGATTCCTTTTTATACAAAATAACAAATTGTCAGACGTTTTGCATAAACAGAAAATCGAGTTTAACAAAGTTTTACTAAAGTCTTCGTACTTTGCTTTATTTTGACGCTTATTAGTTTCGCGAATTTCATGCCCGACATGCAAATTATTGTTAAATAGACAATAAGCTTCAAAATACCGAACCTTCCGGAAAAGCATCTACAGCACCTGTCTGTTTAACTCAAGCAGCCATTTCATTACATCCACGCCATCGGCATAATCGTTTATGGATGGGCACTGTGCCTGTCCGAAAGGTACGAATCTTTTACCAACGATACATTGCACTTCCTCACTGGTTTTCAATTTTTCTTCAATAGCCTGAACATGGGTATACTGCTCATAATTCAACTGGCTTACAGGTGAAAAAAGATTGCTGTCCTCAACAAATAACAGGGCGGCAGTACTCATATATCTTTTATTGTTTAAAATATGTAATGCCAGGTTATAGTCGTAATTGTTTTTGTATTTATGATGGTCAGCAAGGTAATCGTACTTTTTGAATATTTCGATCAGCGGGATAAAATCGTAATTTTCAGGTACGTACAATTTTGTAATATTTCTGCAGCCCCTGCCAAAAAACTGAAAAACATCATCTGCCAAAGCTTTTAATTCTTTCTCTGTCTCGTCTCCGGTAAGGATGGCCACCGATGTACGGTTGCGCCGGATAATATGCGGATATTTTCCAAAATAATAATTAAAATACCCGGCTGTGCTGTTGCTTCCTGTTGCAACATAGGCATCGCAGTTTTTGAGCAATGCTGCAAACCCTGAAAAGTCTTTTAATTCAGGGGCCCATTCAATAAGCTTCCCTGCCAGATGTTTGATGAGTATCTCATCTTTTGAGGATGGTTTTATAAGGCATTTATTACCGCTGATGAACACGCATAAGAAGTCGTGAAAACCCACCAGCGGAATATTTCCTGCCATGACAATGCCTATCAGTTTGGGATGTGCCATTGCTTTGCCGATGCCCGGATACCGGGCCGTCCACGCTTCTAAAATATCTTTCCGGAGAAAATATTTCAAGATATTATGGATGCTGAGATCGATAAACTCAGGTAAAAACCACCGGTTGCTGATATATGCCTGTTCTTTCGCCTGTTGCCATTCAGTATCATTTTGCTGCATATACTGCCCCAGTTGCACCATCAGGTCAATACGGTCCGATACATTCATTCTTTTTTATTATTCGGTACTTCAATTGTTTAATAATTGAGCCGCAACACGATTTTGATTAATAAACCATAAGCTTATCGTTTATGTCGGGCTCAATCAGTAATTTTGCATTTTAGATCAACAAATATAGTTTTCATATAATAAACTATTCGATATGGCAATAAAAATAACAGATGAGTGTATAAATTGCGGCGCATGCGAACCGGAATGTCCTAACAATGCTATTTATGAAGGGGGTGTTGAATGGGCCGTTGCTGATGGCACTTCCGCAAATGGTGAATATGCATTATTGAACGGGAATGTGGTGGATGCACATTTAAAAAATGAACCTTTGGCAGTGGATACCTATTACATTGTACCTGATAAATGCACCGAGTGCCAGGGATTTCATGAAGAACCCCAGTGCGCGTCGGTTTGCCCGGTAGATTGCTGCGTACCTGACGAAATGTACCAGGAAACAGTGGATGAGCTGATGGCAAAAAAAGATAAATTGCACGTTTAATGAAAAAAAATATAGCAGTAGTAACAGGTGGCTATTCCGGCGAAGCAGTCATTTCTTATAAAAGTGCGGCTACCATTTGCAATCATCTCGATAAAGAAAAATACAACGTTTATAAAATTGATATTACGAAGGATGGCTGGTTTTTTGAAGATGAAGACCATTCAAGAACAGGTGTAGATAAAAACGATTTTACTATTACCAAAGGCGGGGATAAAGTAAAGTTTGATGCCGTATTGATAGCCCTGCATGGCACACCCGGAGAAGACGGAAAGTTGCAGGGCTATTTCGATATGCTGAATATTCCCTACACAGGCTGTAATGCGGCCACTTCGGCTATTACAATGAACAAGAGCTATACCACAGGGGTTGCGGGTAAAGCGGGTGTAAATGTAGCTGAATCTGTTCTGCTTTTTGATCATTCGCCAGTTCCGGCGGCAATATTACTGGAGCAACTAAAGCTCCCGGTTTTTGTAAAGCCCAACAGCGGAGGCTCCAGCATCGGGATGAGCAAAGTGTTACAGGCGGAAGCGCTGGAACCGGCTATTGCAAAAGCCTTTAAGGAAGACAGCCAGGTGCTGGTGGAAGAAATGATTGAAGGCCGCGAGTTTACCATCGGGGTTTATAAAGCGAAAGGAGAGATCGTAACCCTGCCCATTACCGAAGTAACCGCAGATAAGAGTAAAGTGTTTTTTGATTTTGAAGCAAAATATGAAGGCAAGTCCACTGAAGTAACGCCGGCGCAGGTAGATGAGGTTGTTGCAGAAAAAGTAAGGGCTGCTGCAAAGCAGGTATATGCCATATTTAACTGCAGTGGGGTTATACGGATTGATTTTATTTATAATGAAGCGGCCGGAGCTCCTTTTATGTTAGAAGTAAATACGATCCCCGGCCAGAGTGCGGCAAGCCTGGTACCCCAGCAGGTAGCAGCGGCAGGAGGCAGCCTAAAAGATTTTTATACCTTGCTGGTAGAAGAATGTTTTTTGTAAACATATACTTAACAAAGGCTATAAAAGGTAAATAATTTGGTATATTTGGTTATAACAAAAAAAAGAAATGAAAAAGGAACTGGAAAGAATACAGGAAGAAAAGACAAAAGAGGCGCAGGAGTTTTTTATGAAATATAACGTTTTACCAGCACAGGAGGATTATTATACAAATGATATTATTCCTGAATTTTCTGAAAATTCAAAATCAGGAGAGGAAAATAAATTTCATTGGACACGGCTTTCAATTAATTCAAATATCGGATGTGTAATTGAGTAATATGCCTACCTGGAATGATATAATCGGGGAAATAAATGCGCAGCCTAATACTTTTGATTTAATCCGTAGAAAATATATAAAAAAGCTTTCAGAGAAAACCCAGAGAAATGTAATTGTATATTATTCAGGCTGGCTTCAAAAGGGGAATTTGGCCCAATATGGTTTTCGTTTTGATATAGTAGATTCAGACAAAATGGGCTTTATGTCCACAATAAACGGGCTGGATAAAAAGCTTGGTTTAGATTTGGTATTACATACACCCGGTGGGTCGATCGGCGCTACAGAATCTATTGTGCATTATTTAAAATCTGTTTTTGGAAATGATATTAGAGCGATTGTACCTCAGATTGCTATGTCTGCCGGTACTATGATTGCTTGTTCTTGTAAGGAGATTTTGATGGGAAAACATTCTAACCTCGGACCTATTGACCCTCAAATTAATGGCAGGCCAACTCACGGAATCATTGAAGAATTTGAAAAAGCAAAAACAGAGATTGCTAATAATCCTAAAACAATTCCGGTATGGCAAACTATACTCTCTAAGTATTCGCCCACTCTTATCGGGGAATGTGAAAAGGCAATTAAGTGGTCAGAAAATATGGTGTTTGATTGGTTGAAATCAAATATGTTTGAAAAAGATTCCAATGCAAATAAAAAGGCTAATGCTATTATTGCAGAATTGGCAAGTCATGCGCTTACATTGTCTCACGACAGACATTTAGCTCCCGACCTACTTAAAGGATTGGGGTTGAAAATTGTGGATCTAGAGGATGATCAGGACTTGCAGGATAAAATTTTGAGTTTACACCATTCTTGTATTATAACCCTCACTCAAACGCCTGCCTATAAACTGATAGAAAATCAGGAAGGAAAAGCGTTTATGCAATTAGTAAAATAATGAATATTTCAATAACCGGTATTCAGGTAGTTATACAGAAAGAAAAATTTTAGTACGTTTACAATAATTTTACTGAATGTTTAAATTTATTACAAGCAAACCACTTTGGATAAATATACTGGCTGGTGTGGTATTGGCGGTGCTGATATTTATAGGGATGATCAGCTCTTTGGGCTGGTTTACTAACCACGATGATGCTAAAACCGTGCCTGCTGTTACAGGAAAAACACTGGCCCAGGCACAAAAGATATTGAGCGATGCAGGGTTTTCGGTTGAAATACAGGATAGCCTGTACTACGATAGTTTACCACCGTTCCAGGTGATCCGCCAGGTACCGGATGAGCTGGAGGTTGTAAAATCCAGCCGCACCGTTTATTTAACATATAACAGGTCGCAGCCGCCGCTGATCGAAATGCCTAACGTAGTAGGATACAGTTTCAGGAATGCTTTAATGGTGTTGGAGAACGCCGGGTTGAAACTGGGAGATACTACCTTCCGGCCCGACTTTGCTAAAAATTCTGTACTGGAGCAATTATATAATGGCGTTACCATACAGCCGGGAGCTAAAATAAGCATGGGCAGTAAGATCGGTCTGGTTATCGGGTCCGAATTAAGTACTACCGCCTACGCCATACCTAATCTTGTAGGGCTTACAGCAGCGCAGGCAAGGGCCCTGCTTGAAAGCAAGGGGATTATGCTGGCGTCAATTATTCCTGATGCCGGTGTTACAGATACTTCGAATGCTTATGTATACAGGCAAAGTCCTGAAAGGTTTGACGACGAGGGCCATGTGATCAGCATCCGCGCGGGACAGGTAATGGATATTTGGGTAAGTGTAACGCCTCCGGCAACGGACTCTACGGGCAGCCAGGACCACCCGGTTATAGATAGCACTGAATAGTACCCGCTCAGTTTTAGTAAATATTAAATATAAATATGAATACCATCACCGTTCAGGAACTGAAAGAAAAAATAGATAAAGGCGAAAAGATTAATCTTATCGATTGCCGGGAACCTGCCGAATACGAAGAATATAATATTAATGCGACCCTAATTCCATTAGGGGATATACAAAACGGTAATATTGGCCCGCTGGAAGGAAAGGAAGACGAAGAAGTGATCATTCACTGCCGCAGTGGAAAAAGAAGCGCTGCGGCCTGCCTGTACCTCGATTCAATGGGCTTCAAAAATACGGTGAATGTAGAGGGTGGTATTTTAGCGTGGAAGGAAGCATTTGACCAGGAGTAAAGAGCCGGGCAAATACTGTTTTATACGCGCTCAGGCAGTTGTTTGAGGAAAGCTCAGACATTCTTTCAGCTCTTTCTCGGTATAGGACAAATCGTATTGTTTCAATACTTCATCTGGTATGCCATTCCACTGGTTAGGAGTATTGCCTGCATAACCCAGATCTTTAACTCCTATTTGCGACGTATAAAAACCGGTCGAGGTAAGGTCCCTCATTTTGTTAAAGAACGCTACTCCCTGCGACAGCTCCGGCTTGCCTTTGGCCCTGCCGGGATAAGCGATCAGCTCAACCACTTCGATGCGTTGTTTGTCATCGCAATCCCTGAACGTTTTATTATACTTATCCAGGCAAAACATATCCAGCCAGCGCAGGCCGCCACGCATGGGCGTTTGCAATTGAGGCTGATCTTTTACCGTAAACTCAATAAAATCGGGCACTTTGGCGTCGCTGGCACTGCCACTTACGTCGTCTTTAGGAATAATAATATCTGCCAGGATAGTGATCGTAGCTATTTCATGTTCTGTAAAGAACTTTGGAAGCCCGGCTACTGCCTCTTCATGTCTCTCTTCATCTTCGTAACGATGTACACCAAATTTATTTTCGGGTGCTGCCGGGGGCGTTTCTTTCTTCTCCGCGGGCTTACAGCCTGCGGCAATGGCTCCCGAAGCTAATGCCGTTGCGGCAATATATTTAAGTGATTCTCGACGTTTCATTGTGTAATAAGTTGATGGTTCATAGCCAACAGCACATAGTAAACTTGTTTCTATGAACTATTGACTGATTTATAAATTCTGTTTCTTCAATTCGTCAATAATATATTCGCTGGCCCTCATGCTCAGCGCTAAAATGGTCCAGGTAATATTTTTATTTGCCTGTGAGGTAAACTGACTGCCATCCACACAAAACAGGTTTTTTACATCGTGTGCCTGGCTCCATTTATTCAACACCGAGTTTTTAGGATTGTCGCCCATACGCGCAGTACCGGCTTCATGTATAATATACCCGGGTTTATCGAGTCCCCAGTTATTTTCCGGCCCTGCATCTCCGCCATAGGTAATTACTGCGCCAATATTATGCATGATTTCCTTAAAAGTTTCCGTCATGTGTTTGGCCTGCTTTATTTCGTAATCGCTTTGTTTTACATTAAAGCGCAGTACAGGAATCCCGAATTTGTCTACAACGTCCGGATCTATTTCGCAATAGTTATGTTCGTATGCAATGGCTTCGCCACGGCCGCCCATACCCACGCTGGCTCCATAAAAATAACGCTGATCTTCTTTTAACGATTGGCCATAGCCTCCGGCCTCTTTCTTTTTACCGTTCACCTCGTATTTGCCATTCATCGATTCAACGCCCATGCCAAAACCATAGGAGGGTTGTCCGAATCCTCCCCAGTATTCAATATGATATCCACGTGGAAAATCCAGTTTTTTATCGTCTCCCCACCAGGGTGAATAAACGTGCATCCCTCCCACGCCATCTTCATTATATCGTTTCCGGCCAAAAAGCTGGGGCAGGTAACCACCCAGCGATACGCCGGTGCTGTCCTGCAGGTATTTGCCAACAACATTGCTGCTGTTTGCCAAACCGTTCGGGTGCCGCTGCGATTTTGAATTTAACAGGAGCCTGGCTGTTTCGCAGGCACTGGCTGCCAGTATCACCACACGGCCTTCTACCTGGTATTCCAGCATGTCTTCCTTATTTACATAGGAAATGCCGGTAGCTTTTCCTTCATCATTCGTCAGCACTTCACGGGCCATTGCATTGGCAATCACATCCAGCTTACCGGTTTTCAGCGCAGGATATATCAGCACATTCGATGCTGAAAAATCGGCTTTGGCCATACTGCAGTTTCTGCCGCATTGTGCACAAAAAAAGCAGGAACCTCTGTCGTCATTTATTTTTTGGGTGAGAATGGAAAGTCTTGATGGAATAACCGGGATGCCCGCTTTTTGAGCGCCTTTCTTCAAAAACAATTCATGTAATCTTGGCTTTGGCGGCGGCAGGAAAATGCCATCCGGCTCGTTGGGCAGATTTTCGACACTGCCAAAAATACCAATCAGTTTATCCACTTTATCATAATAAGGCTTTACCTCCTCATAACTTATGGGCCAGTCTGCGCCAACCCCATCATGACTGTATCCTTTGAAATCTCTTGGCCCGAAGCGCAGCGAAATGCGGCCCCAGTGATTGGTACGGCCTCCCAGCATTCTTGCCCGGAACCATTCCCAATCGGTACCATCCGCTTTTGTATAAGGCTCGCCTTCCAGCTCCCAGCCGCCATAGCAGGCGTCCAGGTCGCCAAATGGTCTGTATTTGGTAGCACGTCCGCGGCGCGGGGAGTCCCACGGGTTTTTGAGCTGGTACACTTCTTTTTGAGGGTTATACATGGGGCCTGCCTCTAACATACAAACATTAAGACCTGCATGCGACAGCACATAGGCTGCCATACCGCCACCTGCGCCCGAACCAACGATGACTACATCGTATTTCTTAGATTGCTTTTTTATCTGAAAATCCGGCATTCAGCAAATATATTTTATGAGAAATAATTGCCAATATACAATAAATGAAATAAAATCTGCAAAATCTATTTTGCAAATTTTTGGCAAACTGGTTTTAAAAGTTAAACTTTGAGCAACAATGAAGATTTATGCGCAATCGCTTTTCATCATTTTTTATATTTATTTTAATAATAGTTATTGGATTGCTGGCATATTTCCTGGGTAAAAAAAATGCTTCTAAAACGATTGACAGTGTTGCGATGAACAGTGTATTGATACAGCAGATCGCAGAATTATCAACCCTGGAAGTTAACGGAAATGCAAGTATTAAAAGCACTAATATTGTAAACGATGGCAGCCTTACCGATAGTTTCAAAAAACTGCTGATGGAGCGGACTTTAAATATTAATGTGCCTTACACTGCTAAGTATGGTGTGGATCTGGGCCGCCAGCATATTAATATTGAAGCAAAAAATAAACAGGTTTATATTGTGCTGCCCGACCCGGTTTTACTGAGTTACGAGCTGCACCTGGATAAATCCGATGCTATATCGCGCGAAGGCTTACTGGAGACTAACGACCTGAACGGGTATAACAGGATCATGCAGAAACTGTACGCACAGTCAAAAGGCCAGTTGGATAATAACCAGGCGTACAAGCAGCAGTCGAAAGAAAAGATCAGAAAGATCATTGAAGATTACTATAGCCCTATGGGATTTAAGGTTGATGTGACCTTTAACAATGATTTGAAAAGCAAAGTAATCGAAACTCCCCGGCAATAAGGCGGTGCTGTTATGTTCATTCCCTTTTTATAAATATTTATCGTATATGAAAAAAAATCTTTTTAGCTCGCGTCGAAAGTTTTTAAAAAATGCAACTTTAGTAGGGGCCGGTGTTACTATTGTTCCCCGGCATGTATTGGGCCGTGGCTTTGTGGCGCCCAGTGATAAATTGAATATTGCCGGGATTGGGGCCGGCGGAAAGGGTGCGAGTGATCTGGCGGCCTTTGCTAAAAGCCCTAATGTAAATATTGTTGCCCTTTGTGATGTGGATGACCGGGAAGCCGCCACCTCCCGCCAAAGATTTCCGAAAGCCAGTTACTATAAGGATTTCAGGGAAATGCTGCAGAAAGAAAAAAATAATATTGACGCCTGTAGCATCAGTACGCCCGATCATACCCACGCGGTAGCCACTTTGGCTGCTATGCAATTGGGCAAACATGTTTACACCCAAAAGCCACTGACTCACGACATCTACGAAGCGCGCATACTGGCCCAGGCCGCAAAAAAATATAAGGTGGTAACACAAATGGGTAACCAGGGCGGCTCCGGTGATGGCGTAAGAAGGGCAAAAGAATTGTATAATGCCGGGCTGATCGGGGATGTTTTTGAAGTACATGCCTGGACGAACCGTCCTATATGGCCGCAGGGCGTACCCAAGCCTGCCGGTGATTTTCAGGTGCCCAAAGAGCTGGACTGGGATCTGTGGTTGGGAACGGCAAAGCAGGATGCTTACAACCCGGCTTATGTGCCCTTTAACTGGCGTGGTTTCTGGGCTTACGGAACCGGCGCGCTGGGCGATATGGCCTGTCATATCATGGATCCTGTTTACAGGATACTGCCTATCGAATATCCTGATTCGGCAGAATGCAGCATTGCGAATCAGTGGACCGGGATGAACCAGCCTGCGGAAAATACCTTTAGCTGCCCCACTTCATCCATTATTCATTTAACATACCCAAGAAAAGATAACAAAGGGGTTATAAACGTATCGTGGTACGATGGTGGTTTATTGCCTCAAAGACCAGCAGAACTGTTACCGGAAGAAGAACTGGGCAACTGGGATGGCGGCTGCCTTTTTGTGGGTACCAAAGGGAAATTGCTGATGGATTGTTATGGCGCTAACCCGAGATTATTGCCTACCAGATTAATGCAGGAAAAAACATTACCTCCCGAAACGATTAAGCGGGTGCCCGGGGGCGCTGAAGGACACTACCTGCAATGGGTGAATGCCTGTATAGCCGGTTATGGAAAAGGAGAAACCAGCTCTCCATTTGAATATGCAGGACCCTTTACAGAGAGTGTGCTAATGGGTAATCTTGCAATCAGAAGTGCAATGTATAAAGATCCCGGTGTGAGTGGCTGGGGAAAAAATCCATTTACGGGGCGGAAAAAATTATTGTGGGATGCTAAGAATATGAAGATTACGAATTTTGATATTGCCAACCAGTTTGTAAAAAGAGAATACAGGGAGGGCTGGAGTTTAGTGTTGTAATAATAATAAAAGAATAAAAAGGATCGCGTCATCCGGTTTTGATCCGGTATAAACCCCCGTTAATGACGGGGGTTATTGCTTATTAAAATGATAAAGAGATGATACGTAAACTAAAATCCGGGAAATACCGCCTGTATTCCAGGCAACCCGATAAGAAGACCAGCAAACGCAGGAACCTTGGCACTTTTGACACGCTGGAAGCAGCAAAAAAGCATGAAAGGGAAATACAATACTTCAAACATCATTGATGCTGATGGTCAGATCAGGCAACAAATACCGCAACATCAGCCCCATTGCCTTTTGCTATAAATAAGAGCTTGTCCTCCCAGGGCTTTAAAAAAAACGGCAAGCTGCGAACTCACCGTTTTTGGCTGTTTTGTTTGTATGATACTTATTTTTTATGTACTGTTTTTTTAGCGGCCTTTTTCCGTTTAACGGGTTTCTTTTTTTTCTTCTTTTTTTTCTGCACATGGTGCGGTTTTTTATGTTGCATGGTGATCCCGTCGGGAGTATAGCCAGATACAGAGGCCTCACTTTGCGAAAAACCGGTTGTTACTGTCAAGGATGCTACAAGCATCAGGATAAATAGTTTTAATCTCATATATTGTATATTTTATTTCCCATTTTGACGCTGTATTTAATATATCCCTGCTTTAAAAAAATGTTAAAGGAAAAGATCATTTCACAGTGGGGGAGGAGCTGTGTATTTAATAAAGATTTCTTAACCTCCTGTTTTTTCAAAAAAAATATATCGTCATTATTGTTGCAAAATTTTTAAAATGATCAGTATGAATAAAAGATTATTATTATTACTTGCTATTGCGGGTTTTTTAGGATGTAAAGCGCCTTCTGTTGTTACAGCAGATTACGGGGTTAATAAAGGAGACGATTATTTTTCTATTGCTGTTTTGCCCGATATACAATATTACACATCTGTAAGACATGGGGGCACGATGCAGATGTTTCAAAACCAGGTTAACTGGGTGATCAATAACCGGGAAAAAGAAAAGATTGCATACGTGATACAACTGGGGGATATTACCGATCACGATGCACCGGAAGAATGGGACCGGGCTAAAAATGAGTTTTATAAATTTGATGATAAAAATATACCTTATGGGCTGGCTATAGGAAATCATGACCAGACGCCTAATGGCAATCCATCTAAAGGAGAGGATAATACTTATTATTCGAAATATTTCGGAAGGGACCATTTTGCCGGCCGATCCTGGTATGGCGGCGCCATGGGAAGCAATAATAATAATGATAATCATTTTGACCTCATCAGCGCAAACGGGGATCAATACCTGATCATTTACTTTGTATTTAACCAGCCGGGACATGCCAGCTACAGCGCCGGATACGAAAAGCAAACCATGGCATGGGGAGATAGTATATTGTCAGCCTATAATGACAGGAAAGTAATTGTGGTGGCACATAATATGCTTGGATATCCTAAGGGATCCGTTAGCGGTGCCATTCCCGGTAAGGGAACAAACCATGTAGAAAGCCAGTTCACAAAGCAGGGGGAAGTGATATACAATATGGCTAAGAAGCACAACAATGTATTTTTAATGCTTTGTGGCCATGTGGCAGGAGAGGGGATCAGGAAAGATGTATATAACGGGCACGTAATAAAAAGTTATCTTTCCGATTATCAGTCGAGGCAAAACGCTCCTTACAGTGGCGCCAAAGATCGAAATGGCGGTAATGGGGTAATGCGGCTGATGCGTATAAATAAAACCCGTCAAACGCTAAGTGTTATTACATTTGCACCTCAGGCAAATGGTTCCGTAATAAAAGAAGAGGATGGCGACAGCCAGTTTACAGAGCCTTTGTTTAAATAATATTATGTATTAAACAGAGAAAAAATATGGATAAAAAATTTTCGCTTACAGACAAAGTGATTGTTGTAACAGGCGCTACGGGAGTGTTGGGCCATTCTTTTGTAACCGCATTGGCCGCTCAGGGCGCTGCAGTGGGAGTGTTAGGCCGCAATGCAACCGTAGCTAATGAACGTGTGGCGGAAATTGAAAACGCAGGAGGCAGGGCCATTGCACTGGTGGCTGATGTTTTGGATAATGATCAGCTGCAGGCCGCCTGCGACCAGGTGATTAAAAAATATGGTAAGATAACCGGCCTTATCAACGCGGCAGGTGGCAACCAGCCGGGCGCTGTAGTGCAGCCTGGTGAAGACATTTTTCAGCTGGATATTGAAGCGCTCCGGAAAGTAATGGACCTCAATCTTTTTGGAACCTTGGTGCCTACGCAAATATTCGGGAAGGCCATGCTGGATACTGCAGGCGGCGGCAGCATTGTCAATATATCATCCGTATCGGCCCACCAGGCTATTACCCGGGTGCTGGGCTACAGCCTTGCCAAAACAGCTATTGAGGCCTATACGAAATGGTGCGCGGTTGAAATGGCCAACAGGTTTGGCGATAAGCTGCGGATGAACGCCCTGGTGCCGGGCTTTTTCCTGGCTGAGCAAAACAGGCGGTTACTCACCAATGAGGATGGAAGCTATACAGACCGGGGCGACCGTGTAATTCGTAATACACCTTATAAGCGTTTTGGAAACCCGGATGAATTAACCGGAGCGCTGATCTGGCTGTTGAGCGATGCATCCACATTTGTAAATGGCGCTTCAGTTGTTGTGGATGGCGGCTTTACCGTTTTTAGCGGCGTATAGCAGGGCTGTTCTTGCGGTTAAAATAATTTAAGAAGATGTACAGTATTGAAAATGGATATATCAGCATTTCGGTGGCTTCAAAAGGCGCCGAGCTGCAAAGTATAGCGGATCTGCAAACAGGACAGGAATATATATGGGATGGTAACCCGGCATTTTGGGCAAAACATTCGCCTGTATTGTTCCCAATCGTGGGAACGTTAAAAAATAATACCAATAAGCTCCGGCTGAACAAAGATTTGTTTTATAAAGATGCGATTGTGTTAAAGCATCTGAAAAGCGATCGCCTGAAAGTTATTTCCGGAAAAAGTGGTAAGGGATTTGAGTTCAATTTTGCGGGGTTTCCTTATCTGGGAATATGGGCAGCCAGGGACGCAGATTTTGTTTGCATAGAGCCCTGGTGCGGCATAGCGGATAGTGCTCATTCAGATCAGCAGTTAACAAATAAAGAAGGCATCAATGTGCTGGAAGCTGGTGCAACATTTGACCGGCAGTGGATATTTACCGTGCTGAAATGATTTTAATTTGTAATGATGCATTAGCGTAACAGAAATCTGCAATGGCTATTATTAACGAACTCAGTCGCTTGCATAAAAAGTAGGATATAAACTTTCCCTTCTCAGGTTTATAAATTATCTTTCGCCCTCATTTGAATTAATGAAGCAGGTACTTTTTTCTTTTATATTACTGATTTTTTTTCATATTGGTCATGGGCAGCAAAAGTTTACACTTAGCGGAACAGTGCGGTCTCAAAGGTCTGGCGAAACAGTGATTAATGCCAGCATTAAATCGATGCGTACTGCAGATGGGGTAAGCAGTAATGAATACGGTTTTTATTCCATTACACTGACAGCAGGGGAATATGATGTGGAATATTCGGCAGTGGGTTTTGAAAACGTGACCGAGCACATTAAGCTCGGACAAAACCTCACTAAAAATGTTTCACTTCCCGATGAGATCAGGGACCTGGAGAATGTGAGTATCGCTGCTACTGCTAAAGGCAGAACAATTACCGGTACCCAAATGGGAGTGGAGCGGCTTACCGTAAATGAAATCAAAAGTATCCCGATGCTGTTGGGAGAACGGGATATTTTAAAAGCGATACAATTGCTGCCGGGTATCAAACAGGCCGGCGATGGTAACAGCGGCTTTTATGTGCGTGGCGGCAGCGCCGACCAAAACCTGATTTTGCTGGATGAAGCACAGGTATATAATGCATCGCATTTGCTTGGTTTCTTTTCAACTTTTAATGCGGCAGCCATAAAAGATATAACCGTTTACAAAGGCGGCATGCCGGCGCAATATGGCGGCAGGCTGTCATCCGTTCTGGATGTAAAAATGAACGAAGGCAATAATCAGAACTATGAATTGAGTGGCGGAGTGGGGCTCATTTCAGCAAAACTGAATTTTGAAGGCCCGATACAAAAAGGACGCTCTTCATTCCTTTTGTCTGGCAGAAGAACTTATGCAGATATTTTTATTCCTTTAGCAAATGACACTACTATAAAAAACAACAGGTTATATTTCTACGATTATAATGCGAAAATAAATTACAGCCTGGGCGAAAAGGATAATCTTTATCTGTCCGGTTACCTGGGGAGGGATTATTTAAAGCTGGATAAGCAGTTTGGTATTAACTGGGGAAATGCTACAGGTACTTTTCGCTGGAACCACGTATTTAACAGCCGGCTGTTTTCCAACACATCTTTTATTTACAGTGACTTTGATTATAATATTAATATCAATAATTCAAACAACGACTTGAATATTTATTCTAAAATAAGAGACATTAACTTAAAGCAGGAATTTCAATGGTATGCAGGCAGCGCCCATGCGCTCAGGCTGGGTTTTAATGCAATATATCACAAAATAAGGCCCGGGGAAGTGACTTCTTCCGGTGCTACCAGCTTTAATAATTTTTATCTGCAGGACCGCTACTCGCTGGATAATGCCCTGTTTGCAAGTGATACCTGGAAAGCAGCCCCCTGGCTGAACATAACCTATGGCGCCCGGCTGTCTTCATTTGCTGTTTTCGGTCCCGGAAATTTTTACAAAGTAGATGCAGATGGCAATGTAACGGATACTTTAAAGTATAAAGAATATGAGCTCGTTAAAAATTATGTGAACCTGGAACCCAGGCTGGCTGCCAGTTTTGTTATTAATAATACCTCTTCTGTTAAAGCATCGTATGTGCGTAACGTGCAAAACCTGCATTTGATTGCCAACTCCACCACCAGTGCGCCCACCGATAAATGGCTGGCCAGTACTAATATTATTAAACCGGAAATAGCGGACCTCGTATCGGTGGGCTGGTATAAAAACTTTTCGGGTAACCGTTACGAGTTCACCACAGAAGTATACTATAAAAAAATGTACAACCAGATTGATTATCGCACGGGAGCAGATGTGTTCACTAATGACGCTATCGAATCTCAGATATTATTTGGAATAGGCAGGGCTTATGGCTGGGAGCTGTTTCTTAAAAAGAAAACAGGTAAAGCAACCGGCTGGATCAGCTATACACTTTCGAAAACCGAACGCCGGATCAATGGCATTAATGACGGAGAATGGTACAATGCAAGGCAGGATCGTACACATGATATTGCCATTGTGTTTAACTACCAGATAAGCAGGAGGTGGAACCTTGCCGCCAACTGGATATTTTATACAGGAGATGCAGTAACTTACCCGAGCGGTAAGTATATTATCGATAACCAGGTGGTGTATTATTATACCAAAAGGAATGCCAGCAGAATGCCCAACTATCACCGGCTGGACATTGGCGCTACCTGGCTGCTGAAAGAAAAAAAGCATTTCACGTCCGAACTTGCATTCAGCCTGTTTAATGCGTATGGAAGGGAAAACCCTTACCTGATCACGTTCAGACAGAATGAAACAGATCCCACACGTACCGAAGCAGTACAAACCTCGCTGTTTAAATTTGTGCCTTCTGTCTCATACAATTTTAAATGGAAATAGCGCATGTCCCGGATCAAATATATACCGGCTCTCGGCATCCTTTTCATACTGTTGATGGGATGCGAGAAAGTGATTACAGTTGATATAAAAGATACTTCGATGAAATATGTGATCGAAGGGGTTATTAATGACGACAGCACCTGCCGGGTACGTATATCCCGTACCAGCAATTTTTATGATACCCTGGATCTGACAGGTATAAGTAACGCGGTGGTAACCCTTACAGAAGCCGGTGAGGATGCCTTAGTGTTAAGGGAAACAACAGATGCAGGTGTATACCGCGCTACTGCAACAGGAGTGCCTGGACATAGCTATACGCTGAATGTGAAAATAGATACCCTGGAATTTACCGCCACCTCCACAATGCCGCAAAAAGTAGAACTGGACAGCCTGTATGTTACAGAACGGGTTTTCCTGGGAAAAGACCGGATGTTTGCCACGGTACAGTTTAAAGATCCCCCGGAAACAGGAAATGCCTATAAATTTGTACAGTATGTCAACGGAAATCAGGAAACAAATATTTTTGTCCTGAACGATGTGCTGGTGAACAACAGGACCGTTGTAAACGATCTGTTGATCTACGATGATGAATATACGCTCTATAAATGCGATCAGTTAAGGGTGGTAATGGAGTGTATCGATCAGCCCATGTATACGTATTGGTATAGTCTGAATCAGAGCGCCCTGGGCTCTTCCCAGTCTGCGTCTCCCGGCAACCCCGCAACAAATATACAAGGTGGTGCATTAGGATATTTCAGCGCTTATACTGCTTCTTCGTTAAATATTGCTGTTGCGCCCGATTCCAGCTGCAGCTATTCTTCAGATTAAATACGGCATGAAACAGGGTGTTTTGCTATATTTATATAAAATCATTAATGCTATTTTCTGTTTATACAGAAATCTATGCGGTTAAAAATAAGTATAAACAAATTGTATATTAAGTGTCGGAATTTTCTGATGATCCCCTGCTGCGTATGGGCCTGTTCCTGCCAGAAAGTGATTCAGGTAGATGCCGAAAGCGGGGAGAAGCAGTACGTGATCGAGGCAACTATCACAAACGAAAGTTATTCCTGCCGGGTGAACCTTTCTCAGACCATCGATTTTGATGATTTCAGCAGGTTTACAGGTGTGGACAGTGCTGATATTACTATTGCAGAAGACGATGAGCCGCCGGTAAAATTGTTCGAGTCAGAGAAAGGAGTTTATCTGGCCAATATGTCGGCCCAAGAAGGCCACACCTATTCCCTGACTGTAAATGTTGGGGACAGCACCTTTAGTGCGGTTTCAATTATTCCGGAAAAAGTATCTATCGATAGTTTATATATTACGGAGCGGTCATTGCTGGGCAAGACCAGGAAGATTGCTATTGTAACGTTCAGGGATCCGCCTGGTCCGGGAAATGCGTATAGGTTTATTCAATACGTAGACGGTCGTAAAGAAAATACTGTTTTTATAACGAATGATAATTTAATTGACGGATTTGCGGTAGCTTATGATTTATTGGTTGCCGATGATGATTACACTTTATATACCGGGCAAACTGTAAAAGTTGAGCTGTTGGGGATCAGCGCTTTCATGTACCAGTATTGGTATAGTCTTTCCCAAAGTTCCTTGGGGCAGAGCCAGAGCGCTTCTCCGGGCAATCCGGTAAGCCAGTTTAGTGATGGCGCATTAGGCTATTTCAGCGCGCATACTTATGACGTAAAAACTATAAAGGTTAAATAGAAATGAAACAGTTATCGATTAAAGATATTGCAAAGCTGGCAGGAGTGGTGCCCTCTACCGTTTCTTTCGTTATTAACGGAAAGGAAAAAGAAATGCGTATTAGCGAGGAAATGGCAAAAAAGATCAGGAAAATCATCAGGGAAACCGGTTACGTGCCCAACAGGTCTGCAGCCAGTTTGCGCACGGGACGCACGCACGTAATCGGTTTGATCGTGGAAGATATTTCCAATACTTTTTTTTCACTGCTGGCCAAAGCTATAGAAGATATTGCTTATAAAGTAGGATACAGGGTGGTTTACTGCAGTACAGAAGATGATGATAAAAAAGGCTCTGAGCAGATACGGATGCTGCATAAACAGGTGGATGGTTTTATCATCACCCCATCAAGCGGCATGAAGGAGGAGGTGGTAAAGCTTCAGAAAGCAAAGAAGCCGGTGGTTCTCCTGGACCGGTATTTTGACGGCGTGAATATTCCTTATGTAATGGTAGATAATAAAAGCAGCATTAAAAAAGGCATGGAGTTATTGCTGGATAAAGGCTACAGGAATATTGCCTTTGTGGTTACCGCGCTGGACCAGACACAAATGCAGGATCGGCTTGAATCTTTTCAGCTGACTGCAAAAAAACACGGGCGTTATCATGCAAAATTGATATTAAAGCTGCCATTCTCGATAGAAGAAGACGCCTATGAAGCCGGGATAAAAAAATTTTTAACGGCACACCCCGGCATTGATGCCATATTTTTTGCCACTAATTATTTAGGGATCAGCGGGCTAAAAGTATTACAGGAACTCAATTGGAAAATACCCGAGCGGGTAGCTGTTTTATCTTTTGATGACCATGCTATATTTCGCCTGTACAACCCATCCATATCAGCGATCAACCAACCGATAACTGAAATTGCAAAACACGGCATACAGCTGCTAACCGAGCAGATAGCGGGTAAACCTGCTGAAAAAATGGCAATGTCTACTTTATGTGAAGCAGCGCTGATCATCAGGGAATCTATCGGAAAAAAAATGAATGCCTAACCTTTTAGCGGGGATGCTGATAGCGCCAGCTTCGATTTCTTATTGAAAACCAAACCATTGTAATTATTTAAGCCGTTAGGCAATTCCCCTCGAAATTCGTACTTTTGCAGTCCGAATTTTTAAACCCTTCGGATTTTTTTATGAATTTTTATTTTAAACAATTAAACGCTGATGCACAGGAGAATGCTGGCGCTGCCGAACCGGTAGAAGAAGCTTCTGCAGCGACAACAAACGCACCTGTAGAAACACCTGCACCGGCACCGGTTGCTGAAGCGGTGGAAACCCTGCCTGCCGAACCGGCAAGTGCGCACGATGATTTTGACTGGAGCGTAGACAAACGTAATGTTTCTTCTTACTCTAAAGAGGAAAAAGAAAAGTATGACAAAGTTTACGAAAACACTTTTATTCAATTGAATGATGGTGAATTAGTAAACGGTACCGTGGTAGGTCTTACTAATACTGATGTAGTATTGAACATCGGTTTTAAAAGTGATGGCCTTATTTCCCTGAACGAATTCCGCGACCTGCCTAATCTTAAAGTAGGCGACGAAGTGGAAGTAATGATCGTTGAAAAAGAAGACAGGGACGGCCACCTGAACCTGAGCCGCAAACAAGCCCGCACTACCCGTGCATGGGAAAAAATTGTTGAGGTTAACAAAACAGGCGAAGTGGTTACCGGTTTGGTTACCTCTAAAACTAAAGGTGGTCTTATCGTAGATGTATTTGGTATGGAAACCTTCCTGCCAGGTTCTCAGATCGATGTTAAGCCTGTTACAGATTACGACCAGTTTGTTGGAAAAACAATGGAATTTAAAGTTGTTAAGATCAACGAAACCATTAAAAACGCGGTTGTATCTCATAAAGCGCTTATCGAAAGCGATATGGAAGCACAACGTGCTGAAATTATCGGTAAACTGGAGAAAGGCCAGGTACTGGAAGGTACTGTTAAAAACATTACAGACTTCGGCGCCTTTATGGATCTCGGCGGCTTAGACGGTCTGTTATATATTACTGATATTTCATGGGGACGTATCTCTCATCCTAACGAGGTGTTGAAAATGGATCAGAAACTGAACGTGGTGGTACTGGATTTCGACGATGAGAAAAAACGTATCAGCCTTGGTCTGAAACAATTAACACCGCATCCGTGGGATGTATTACCTGAAGACATTAAAGAAGGCAACACCGTAAAAGGTAAAGTGGTGAATATTGAAGACTACGGTGCGTTTCTTGAGATCTATCCGGGTGTTGAAGGATTGGTGCATGTAAGCGAAATTACATGGGCTAATACGCCGATCAATGCTAAAGATTTCTTCAAATTAGGCGACGAGCATGAAGCGAAGATCGTTACTTTAGATAAAGATACCCGTAAAATGAGCCTTTCTATCAAACAATTAACCGAAGATCCCTGGAATGATATCGAAAGCAGGTTTGCCGAAGGTACCAAACATGAGGGCGAGGTTAAAAATATCACCAATTATGGTGTGTTTGTTGAACTGGCACAGGGTATTGGCGGTATGATCCACATCAGCGACCTGAGCTGGCTGAAACGCTTCAACCATCCGGGCGAGTATACTAAAGTGGGCGAGAAGATCGATGTGATCATTTTAGGTATCGATAAAGAAAACCGCAAACTTCAGTTAGGCCACAAACAATTGGAAGAAGATCCCTGGAACACCCTCCAGGATACCTTTTCGATCGGCAGCATCCATGAAGGAACGATCACACGTAAAGATGATAAAGGTGCCACTATTCAATTGCCTTACGGTTTGGAAGGTTTTGCTCCTAACCGTCATTTGAATACTAAAGACGGTAAATCTTTAGGTTTGGATGAAACTGCAGAATTTATGGTGATTGAATTTGATCGCAATGAAAAACGTATTGTGGTTTCTCATACACGGGTATGGGAACAGGAGCAATATGCAGAGCGCGAAGGGGTTAGAAAAGCAGAGCGTGAGGAAGCTGAAAAAACCAAGAAAGCCGTTAAGTCTATCCAGAACAAGGTTGAAAAAGCAACGCTGGGTGATTTAGGTGTATTGGCCGATCTGAAAAAGAAAATGGATCAGGAAGCCAATCCTAAAAAAGACAATTAAGCTAAATCTTTGTTGTAAAATATGCCCCGCTGATGATAAGCGGGGCTTTTTTTTGCGATGCATTTCCATTGATTTATATAATTTAGCATGCATACCGCTTTTGAAATGAAAAAAATAATTCTTCAGCTTTTTATATTACTTGTCGCTAACGCGGGCTTTGCGCAGCCAACCTATAAAACGGAAAGGAACATCCGTTATTATCCCGGATCTTTTTACAGCCAGGACAGTTATAAGGATTCGATGTGTGTGCTGGATCTTTACTATCCGGCAGGAGCAAAAAATTTTGCCACTATTGTCTGGTTTCATGGCGGCGGTATAACGGGCGGGCATCGTGATTTGCCGGAACAGCTATTGAATAAAGGATATGCAATTGCTACGGTTGAATACCGGTTATCGCCCAGGGTAACCGCCCCGGCTTATATTGAAGATGCGGCAGCTGCTGTAGCATGGGTATTCAGCCATATCAAACAATATGGCGGCAGTACGGAATTGATTTTCCTATCCGGGCATTCGGCAGGCGGCTATCTTGCTTCTATGATCACACTGGATAAGAAATATCTAAACAGGTATAATATAGATCCCGATCGTATTGCGGCCTTGGTGCCTTTCAGCGGACAGGCCATAACTCATTTTACGGTAAGGCAGGAGCGGGGCGGGTCGCCTTTACAGCCGGTAATAGACTCGCTGGCGCCTTTGTATTTTGTACGTAAGGATACGCCTCCTGTGTTTCTGATTACGGGCGACAGGAACCTGGAATTATTCGGGCGTTATGAAGAAAATGCCTACCTGTGGCGAATGATGAAATTAGCCGGTAATAAGCATACTGAACTGTACGAACTTGAAGGTTATGATCATGGCGCTATGCCCGCAGGCGCTTTCCCGTTATTATTAAAAATTGTTAAAAAAAGGATTGGTGAAATTACTAACAAAACGAAATAGTGTTATTATTTAACAGAGCGGTGCTGCCGGCATTGATAGTTGTTCGAAATGGAAATAATTTGTAAGGGCGAAACGCTTATACTGTCTCATTTGAGGGTTAGTTACTGGCCCCGGAAAAAAACAGTACTGCTTGCCGACATGCACCTGGGCAAGACAGGCTATTTCAGGCAATCCGGTATCCAGATCCCGTCTACCGTAATGCTTGATGACCTGCAGCGGCTTTCGTTAATTATTGATACCTATCAGCCTGAAACGATAGTGATTGCAGGAGATATGTTCCATCATGATTATAATTCGGATGTAGAACTGTTTAAGCAATGGCGGCAGTCCTTTCTTAGTATCCGGTTCCAACTGGTTCCCGGAAATCATGATAAGCTTTTAAATATAAATTACCGGGAACTGGATATTGAAGTGAAAGACAAAACGTATAGTATAGCGCCATTTGTCGTCACGCATAAGCCGGCGGATGAGGTCCCTGGTGTTTGTACAATTTCAGGACATTTGCATCCCGGTTTTACAATTACAGGCAAAGCAAAGCAGTCGGTCCGGATGCCTTGTTTTATTGTTTCCGATCGGCAGATCATATTACCGGCCTTCAGCGCTTTTACCGGCTTATACACCGGGCATGAAATTTCTGATTTTAAAAAATATTATCTTGTGGGTAATGATGAAATATTCTGTATTTGAAAGCATAAACAGGTCCTGTAACAGGCGGCTTAAGTGTTCAGGCGCTGCTTAATACCGGGTTGTTGCCGCAAATTCTTTTGTTTATTTTTTTGGATAATGAGCCACCAGCAAATAAAGGCTCCCAGCGAGATCAGCAGCCAGAAAACATCCACCAGTAAAATGTCGTGGTATCCTTTACTATAACTTATCCATATCCAGTTTTGAGTGATCAGGCCATTTATAACAGGAATGAACAGCCCGATAATGCCGCCTGCAAGCAGGCTGTCCCGGTTGGTTTTATAGTTATCTCTTCGTATAAGTAAAAGAACTGCAAGCGTCAGCCATGTATAAAAGTAAAAAGGATATATAAAGTTTGTTCCGCCCCCGGGATGTATCTTAACAGCAATAAATGCGGCGGCGGTAGCAGGAAACATGCTCATACATACCGATAAATAAATATGGATAAGCCATTTATTGAATTGCTTCTTTTTTTCAGGAATGCTTTTTTTGTTCCTTGCTGTTAACCAGATCAGTACTCCCGAAATGATCACCATACATCCGCAAATACCTAAAAGAAAATACATCACTTTAAGAGCATATCCTCCATAATTGCCGAAATGCAGATCGTATAATAACTCCTGGACTGCTGCTGAATACCCTGTTCGCTGGTAGGGACTTTTGTTTTCCAGTATTTTTCCCGAGTGCACTTCGTAAACCATTTTCCCGCTGCCTGCAAATTTTTCTTTCTGAGGCAAAAGTGTTCCTACGGACACCTGCATGCTTTTATCCCCGTAGTTGACGATCTCCAGATTAGAAAGGGCAGTATGAGGCCATCTTTGATGCGTCTGGTTTAAAAAATAATTGATATCGGCTTTTGATGAGAGCGGCTGATCCTGAAAGGCTGCCTGTAGTTCGCCATATCCCAGCGTATCGTTTAAGACTGCTTCATTACCTCCAAACTGGAAGGTTGCTGTTGGTTTTGAGAAAAGGGGATAACTGATCAGGAAATAACTGCCTGTAACCGCAAATACAAATAAAAAAGGAAAGCTGATCACCCCCAGCGCCGTGTGCAGATCTGTCCAGACTGTTTTCAATTTTTCCCAGGGCCTGAAAACATAAAAATTAGAAACTATTTTGTTCCAGTGCAGGAGCAGGCCGGTCACGAGCGCAAATAAAAAGATAAAAGCAATGCCACCGGCAATATAATAACCCAGCGGAAAACCGAAGCGCGCTATTTCATTTACCTGCGCTAAGAAATGTAGCCGATAAATAAACTCACCCAGGTCGTAGGATTGCCGGTAATCGTTTTTGGTGCGGCTTCTGACATTATAATAAAAGAAACCGCCCTTGTTTTTAACAGTCGTATCCTTCGATTCCGAAACAGAAACTCCCAAACGTGAACTATGCGGGTAAATATAAAAGGATATATTTCTGCTGTATAATCCATACTCCTTGTTTAGAGAATCAGCGATGGTATTAAAATCAATTTCATATTTTGAAGATGCCGCAACAGAGGTATTGGCCTGCCAGTTAGAAATTTCATTTTTAAAAAATGAGAACGAGCCTGCAAAAAAAATAACAAATAAAATAGCACTGATAATAATGCCACTTATGGTATGGGTATGGAAATATATATTATAATTACGATTGTTCATTCAACGTAGCTTTTAGAAACGGGCACAGACATAGGGTAACGAAAATAAAATGGTTAATAAAAGATACCATCCCCATATCTTCCAGCCGTTTTTCGACAGGAAAGCAAGCATCATTAACACGCACCAGATAATAAAAATCGAGAAAAAACCGGTGACAATAACCGCTTTTTTGTTTAAAAAGGTCATCAAAAATAAATGGAAGCTGAGCGTAACCAGGTAACCTCCTATAAATGCGGCCGATATTTTCAATATCCGTTGCCCGGTAGTACTTAAATATTTTTTATTTGCGGGCATTTATATAAAGACGATTAATTCCATTAATAAAGAAAAAGCAGCGATCAGCAAAAGATGTTTCAGTTTTAAATATTGCAGCGGCGCTATGGCAATGGTATAGCAGGCTGCTGCCATTAAAAGCAGGATAAAAGTAAAAGTGCCCACAGGCCAGCCATCTTTTACTATTAACAAGGTAAAAGCTGTTATTAATAATAACGTTCCTGTAATTTTTGCCGTAAGGAGGTTGCTTTGCAGCCATTTTTCGTATACGCCCGAAGAGGACAATTTTGCTTTGGACGAGGTATTGTACACCTGGAAGAATCCCGTAAAGCATATAATTACAATAAGCGTATACATGATGATAAATGTGTTGTATATGATATTACCGCCAAAATTATTACCAGATACCGAAGGAATGTTTACTAAATGCGGAATATTTTGGAAAAGTAGGTTGCCTGGCCCCGGAAAAGAATTATGAGTGCGTTTTATATAAAGCCCTGATATAAAAGCGCTCAATATCGCTGAAGTATACCAGTGCCAGTATCAGGCAGGCGCTGAAGAAGGTTGCCAGCAGGTGCGACGGGTAAAAGTGGTAAAGCAGTAAAAAGACCAATCCGCACCTGGCTACTTCCAGGTAGCTGATCCAGCGGCGCTGATCTAAGATAGCGCCGCTATTAATTAAACTGATGACAATAAAAAGGGAGAACAGGCATAAGGAAGTTACAGAGAGGAATTTCTCGAACAGGAGCACGAGAAACAGGGTGATTAATGATATGGCCGTTTGAATATTGATATAATTCCGCATAGCTGCAGTGGGCGGGATCCTGACTTTCCTGTTTTTCAAAAATTTCTTTTCGAGAACCGCCCTGTATCTCGGGTCCAGGTCGTCCGGTTTACCAAACAGGGTCTTCCATTTTGCTTTCACTCCTTTGGCATAGCGAAAGTTCCAGGCAATTTCGAGCACAAAGTGAAAGTGCTGCCATAAAAAGCTGTAACTTTCCAGCGGCTTGGTTAAACCGTATTCTATTTTTATATTCTTGTTTTCTTTAACAAAAGTGCCAAACAGTTTATCCCATATTATTAATACATCTCCATAGTTTTTATCAAGATATTCCGGGTTGGAAGCATGGTGAATGCCATGATGCGTGGGCGTAACAAGTATCTTTTCAAACCATCCCCATTTTCCTAAAGCCTGCGTATGAATAAAAAAAGGATACATCCCGTGAACAAGCAGGAGTATAGATATCATCAACGGGGGAAATCCCAGAAATGGTAATACAGCCCAGAACAAACTGCGCACCACCGCCTGGAATACGGTGATCCTGGCCGATACGGTATAATTAAAATCTTCGCTTTGATGATGCACCACATGCACGGCCCAAAAGGCATTGATTTCATGGGCCAGCCGATGATACCAATACCATACAAGGTCGGTTAAGAGAAACAAAAGCACCCAGGTAAAAACACCGGCTTTAATATTGAACAGTGCATAGTTCCTGTAGATATATTCAAAAAAATAAAAGAACAGCCCTGTCGTAAATACATCGAGCAGGCGCTCGGCAATACCCACATTAATATTGGCAACCGATTCGGCATACTGGAAGAAATTTTTACCGCTTCTTCGAGTATATAAATATTCCCAGGCTATAAAAAACAGGAATAAAGGAACTGCAAACGCTAAAAAATTCAGATGCATAGAAAATAATTATTAGTCTACTTATTTAGTAGGAAATTCAAATATAAAACTTCAATTTATATATACACAAATAATGAACTTAAAAAAATGAAAAAATAATAGTCTATTTATTTTATAGACTAAATGGAAATTATATTTTTGCATTTGTAAATTATTAATACAAATTGAATGCCAATAAAAAAGAGGGCTATATGCAATGGCTGCCCTTTATCTGCAATCTGTTATTAATATCAGACAGCAGGTTAAAAGCCCATCTTCGTAGCCGGCAAAATCAGTTTAAAATAAACATATGGAAAATTTTTTTACAATAGGTAGCAATGGCGGGAAAACGAAAGTTTTTTTGACGCTTTTATTAAGTTATTTATTGTTTTGCCGGGGTGTAGTAAACGGGCAAAATGATGTAGACCGACCCAACATATTATGGATCGTAAGCGAGGATAACAGTCCGTTTATCGGCGTATATGGAGACAGCCTTGCCACTACTCCCAACATAGATGCCTTTGCCCGGCAGGGAGTTTTATTTACAAATGCTTACTGTACCGCCCCGGTATGCGCTCCCTCCCGGTCTACACTTATTACAGGCATGTACCCGCCGGCAATGGGAACAGAAAATATGAGAAGTGCATACCCGGTGCCGGATTTTATAAATTTTTTCCCTAAATATTTAAGGGACGCAGGGTACTACACTACCAATAATTCCAAGAAGGACTACAATACAACCGATCAGCCGGAGGTTTGGGATGAATCGGGAAACAAGGCAACTTACAAAAACAGGAAAGCCGGCCAGCCGTTTTTCGCAGTGTTCAATATTAACACCTCGCATGAAAGTTCCATTTTTCGCAGCGATGCAAAAAAGCAGATGCAGGCACAGTTTACGGGCAAGCCTGCGGACAGTATGCAGCTGCCGCCCGAAAAACCTTTGCGTCATGATCCGGATAAAATGCATATCCCCGCATACCTGCCTGCTACGCCCGAAATGAAATACGACTGGGCCTTGTATTACGATAAGATCCAGGAAATGGATGAAGAAGTGGGACACCTGTTAAAAGAATTGGATGATGCGGGATTAAGCGATAATACTATTGTTTTTTATTATGCCGATAACGGTGGCGTATTAGGCCGGAGCAAGCGGTTTATTTTTGAATCCGGGCTTCATATCCCGCTAATTATCCGCGTACCCGAAAAGTATCGATCATTATCAGGCGGATTGCCGGGAACAGCTTCAAAGCAGCTGGTTGATTTTTCAGATTTTGCGCCAACAGTTTTAAGCCTGGCAGGAATTGAGCCGCCAAAGTATTTGCAGGGCAGGGCTTTCCTGGGGAGCTATGCTGTGCAAAAGAACAGGGACTTTGTTTTTGGGTTCCGGGGGCGGATGGATGAAGCGATTGACCTGGTAAGAACCATATATGACGGCCGCTATCGCTATGTCAAAAATTTTATGCCGCATAAAATTTACGGTCAGCATATTGAATATTTATGGCTGGCAAAATCTATGCAATCCTGGGAAAAGGCCTGGCATGACGGTGTATTGAACAGTACGCAATCAGCTTTTTTTAAAACAAAGCCGTCCGAAGAATTATATGATGTAATAAACGATCCGCAAAACATTCATAACCTTGCCGCAAAAAAAGAGTACCGCGATGTTCTCGAAAAACTGCGAAAAAAAACATACGATTACCTGGTCGAAATAAACGACCTGGGCTTTATACCGGAAGCAGCAGTAGCCGATATTGTTAAAACTTCCACATTGTATGCGTATGGAAGATCCGGACAATATAATATAAAACGGGTATTGGAAACAGCAGCCGAAGCCTCCTCTCCGGGTACATCCCGGATTAAAAACTTAATGGCAAAGGCAAAAGATCCAAACGCTATTGTACGTTACTGGGTGGCAACGGGTTTGTTAGGGCTGGGCAGGAACGCTGTGCCGGCAGAAGGGATATTACATTCATTATTAAAAGATGAGAAATTATATGTAGCTGTTGTAGCTGCAGAAGCCTTGTATCAGCTTAGCAAGAAAAAAGAGGCCCTGCCGGTATTATATGATGCCCTCAATAATGACAACCAGATGGTTCGCCTGCAGGCGCTTACTGCATTGCAACAGGCTGATAAAGCAGACCTGCTGCCGGTTGCGGAACTAATAAAGTCCATTGCAGGGAACAAAACCGAGTATGACAGCAAAGCTGCCCGGTATCTTTTGAAGCGGATATAAATATTTTTTAAGAAAATTTTTTGCAGGGAAAAAAAACTTATCTATTTTTGTCTACTAAATAAGTAGACTAATGCTGTCAACCACCGGCGGTGTTTCAATTAAACTACAACTCAAAAATGAATCATTTAAAGAATGCTGTAATAAAAATGCAGAAAAGTACTGTTGAGTACAGGGGGGAAGCAACTTTTAAATTACCGGTTTCCGGTGATTCCATTTCACATTGTTGTTGTTGTATGTGTGGTATGTAAACGTTTCAGGTTTACACTTTAATATTATTTCTGATTCCGGATTCTTATCCGTAAAAGGCATCTTGGTAACCCTGCCGTAATAATCGGTAGTTGGTTATAATATGGCTGGGAGAGAAGTGCCTTTTTTGCATCATAACTTTTATAATTATACTTCATTTATTACCTGCACCAGGCGCATCTGCAGCCGGTACCGGTATTACTATGCCAAAAAATAAGTTTCTAAATAATACAAAGATGTTTACAAAAAATAGCAGGATATTCTATAATGTGGTGCTGTGCCTGACAGTGTTTTTTTCGGGGGAGCTACTACAGGCACAAAATCCGGCCGCCATTAATTCGGTTTTGGAGGGCACTGTTTCAGACGAAGTCACGGGCCTTCCGTTAGAAGGCGCTAATATTATTATTGAAGGGGTAACCAACCAAACTACAACCGATGCCAAGGGCCGGTTTGAATTGCGTACAGGGCAAAAATTTCCCTACAATATTATTATCACATTTGTGGGCTATGAGAAAAAGATCGTACTGGCCGACGGCTCCCCGGTTACCATAAAATTAAAACCTTCAGCAGGCAATAACCTGGATGATGTGGTGGTGGTGGGATATGGAACACAGAAAAAGAGCGACATAACGGGGTCGATAGCATCTGTTCCTTCTGTGGTAAAAAATCAGCCGGTTGCTTCGGTGGAACGTTTATTGCAGGGCTCGGTTTCGGGCGTAGTGGTTACGCAGACCTCCGGACAGCCCGGCGGCGGTGTAAGCGTTCAGATCAGGGGCAGCAACTCCATTAACGCCAGCAGCGATCCCCTGTATGTGATTGACGGGTTCCCTGTAAATAACGATTATGGCGTTACCAGCGCAGGCATTGCGGTAGGCCCTAATTTGAATCCTTTGACGACTTTAAACCCAAATGATATTGCTTCTATCGATGTATTAAAAGACGCTTCCGCAACAGCCATTTATGGCTCCAGGGGCGCCAATGGGGTGGTCATTATTACCACTAAAAAAGGCTCAAAAAGCAGATCGTCGATCAATTACGATGCCTATTACGGTGTTCAGAAGGTGATCAGGATGCTGCCTTTATTGAATGCGAAGGAATGGTGGGATTTAAGAAAAGATGCCGCTGCCAATTCGGGTACAACCGCGTCGTTACCTACCGTGACCGGGTATAGCTTAGATACCAGCGGGGAAGGCACCGACTGGCAGGCCGCGGCTTTTCAAACAGCTCCCATGCAAAGCCACAGCTTATCTATTCTTACAGGAACCGGTAAAACCAGCATTGCCATATCAGGCAATTATCTGGACCAGGATGGCGTGATCATTAATACGGGTTATAAACGTATCTCTACCAGATTTAATGTTGATCACCAATACAATTCCAAACTCAGGCTGAACGCCAGCATCGTGGCTACGCGTGCTACAGGCGATATTGCGCCCAACTCTATTATACAGGGACTTCTGTTTACCCCGCCTTCTTTACCCATATACCAGGATGACGGCTCTTTTGTGGTAAACAGTCCGTTTGAAACCATTTATGCTAACCCTATCAATACGCTTTACAATGTAACGAATGAATCTATAACGAACCGCTTATTGGGAAATATTTCCGGGGAATACACCGTGCTGCCGGGGCTGAAAGTAAAAGTGTTGCTGGGGACCGATGTAATAGATAATAAGGAAAACCTGTATTATCCAAGCACTACTTATGAAGGAGCTTCTTACAACGGATATGCCTCCATAGGCTCAAAATTTACTTCTAACTGGCTTAACGAAAATACACTGAGCTACCAGGGTTCATTGGGTGAAAAAGGACAAATTGACGCGCTGGCCGGTTTTACCGCGCAGCAGTCAAAAACCAAAGGGTATACCGCTACCGCTTATGGCTATAGTTTTGATGAATTAACATATAACGACCTTGGATCGGCCACTACTGCGGGTATCCCTTCTTCCTCTGCTTCTGACTGGGCTTTGGCATCTTTTTTAGGCAGGGTTAATTATGTATATGATGAAAAGTATCTTTTAACAGCCACTCTAAGGGCCGATGGCTCATCAAAATTTGGCGCGGGCCATAAGTGGGGATATTTCCCGTCGGCAGCGGTGGGGTGGACGATCAGCAAGGAGAATTTTTTCAGCAATGTATGTACTATTAATAATTTAAAGCTAAGACTTAGCTTAGGCACTACCGGCAACCAGGGAATAGACCCCTACCAGTCGCTTGCCGCTTTGGAAACTTATGTATACAATTTCTCCGGCACCACAGTAGTTGGATATGCCCCCAGTTCTGTTACCAACAATACCCTGAGCTGGGAGAAAACCTACCAGCTGAATGCCGGTTTGGATATCGGTTTATTTGACGACAGGATTTCTATTGCTGCTGATTATTACAGCAAGAAAACAACCGACCTGCTTTTAACAGGAACGGTATCCGGTACTTCGGGACTGGCAGATCTTAGTAACGGCCAGACTTCCACCACCTTTCAAAACATTGGGGCTATTGTAAATAAAGGATTTGATTTTAGTATTACCACTTTAAATCTAAACAGTGCGGTTACATGGAAAACGATTGGAATATTTTCAACCAATAGCAACAAAGTATTAAGCCTTACACCCGGCGTAAACGAATATATACCTTCAAGTGGCTCTCCCTCGATAGCAGCAGTGGGGCATCCTATCGGTTCTTTTATTGTGTACCAAACAGATGGCCTGATCCAGGAGGGCCAAACCCCGCTTACGCCTTCGGCTGATGTGGCTGTAGGGGCACAGCAGTATAAAGATATTGACGGCGACGGGTCCATTACCACGGCAGACAGGATCATTGTTGATAATAAACTGAAGTTTACAGCCGGCCTTACCAATGAGATCAGCTATAAAGGCTTTACGCTTTCTGCTTTCTTATATGCCTCGGTGGGCGGTAAAATATATAACTTAAATGAGGCTACCCTACAATTAGGTACAGGATATACAAATGGTTCTGCAGTGATGCTGAACAGGTGGACGCCGGAAAATACGAATACCGATGTTAAGCGGGCTTATCAAAATCCGGCTATAACACTTGCTGACAGGTTTATAGAAGATGCTACTTATTACCGGTTAAAAAACATTTCGTTAGGCTATTCATTCCCTGCGTCCTTCTTGTCCCATACCAAAGCTGTAAAAGCACTTAAAATATATATATCTGCTCAAAATCCTCTTACCTGGACGAATTATTCAGGGTACGATCCCGAAGTGAGCAGAAATGGCCAGTCTTTAATTAACAAGGGAATTGACAATGCGGTGTACCCCAACAGCAAGTCTTACCAGGTGGGGTTATCGGCTTCATTCTAAATATAAAAACAAATTCAATGAAATACCTGATTATTTTCTTTATACTTTTTTCATTAGGTACAGGCCTGCTGTCATGCAAAAGATTTTTGACAGAAAGTCCTGAATCCTTTTTAACCGAAGACCAGTATTATAATACGGAAAGCGATGCGGAGGCTGCTGTTGACGCTATTTATTACCATCTGAATACGAATACTGTCCAATCTCCGTATAATACCTTATTCAATACCGGGATGGATATGGCCTGCGATGATGAAGACCCCGGGCCGGGCGCAACCAACGGTGATGTGCGTTCCCTGTCTGTTTTATCGCACAACGCAAGCAATCAAAGGGTGTATGAGATTTGGCAGCAACATTACGCAGCTATCAGGAAAGCCAATCTTGTTTTATCCAAAATACCTGATATTACCTTTAGTGATGAAACATTAAAAAACCGGCTGACCGGGGAAGCCGAGTTTTTAAGAGCGCTTTTTTATTTCAACCTGGTAAGACTCTTCGGCGATGTGCCGCTGGTAACCGAATACCAGTCGGATGTGCTGGCTTCGGCCTATTATAAAAGCAGAACGTCTTCCGATTCGGTTTATAACCAGATTATAAGCGATCTTTCCGATGCCGCCAGCCTCCTGCCTGATTCGTATAGCTCGCCGGACGTGGGCCGGGCTACTGCCGGCGCTGCCAAAGGGTTGCTGGCAAAAGTCTATTTGATCCGCGCTTCCCTGCCTTTAAATGAAACGGAATACTATGCAAAGGCCATTTCGGAAGCAGAAGAAGTATTGTCCGCATCAGACGGGGGTACGGGAACGTATGGGTATGATCTTTTTGAGGATTATTCGCACGTATTCCTGCCGGCTTATGAAAACGGGGTAGAGCATCTTTTTTCCGCGCAAATGCTGGCTAACGCAAACGGTCAGAAGAATGCGGAAACCAACCGGGCCATTTATACCTCCATTCCCGGCTTAACCGGCAATTATGCCCATATGGTCAGGTATTACACAAATGGCGATGATGCGTATTACAGCATCTATAAAATATTTAACCCGGCTGATAAGAGAAGGGATGTTACATTTGTTCGCTCGTTTACCAGCCCCACTAACTCAAACAAATACGGGCTGCCTTTAAGCAATCCTGCCGTGGTTAACGATTCCACACCTTTTTGGAATAAATGGTGGGATCCTGATTATGCGGCAAATTCTTACCAGTCTTCAACTAATGTGACTATACTGCGGTATTCAGAGGTACTGCTGATACATGCTGAAGCCGAAAACGAGGCGAATGGTCCCACTACCAAAGCTTATACATCCATAAACAGGGTACGGACAAGAGCCGGTTTGCCGAACCTTACTACCGGCTTAACAAAAGACCAGTTCAGGGATTCGGTTTACCTGGAACGCAGGCTTGAACTGTGTTATGAGTACCAAAGGTGGTTTGATCTGATCAGGGAAAAAGATGCAAGCGGCAGCGGCATATTGATTACAAGTTTGCATACCGCTGGCAAAACCAATGCGGCATCAAAACATTATTTATATCCCATACCTCAAACGGAGTTAGATAATAATCCATTGCTTACTCAAAACCCCGGGTGGTAATAAACAAAAAAGCTAAAAACACATATAATGAAACAAATATTCTTTACCATTATAGCTGCGCTGGCCCTGGCCGTAAACGCTGCCGCCCAGGAGGCCGGTACCCCTTACCAGGGAAAAATAGGCAAAACCCTTGCCGAGTCCAAAGAATGGTGGGCGCCTGTTCCCAAAGCGCCTGAAGGAGCGCCCAATGTAGTATTGATTATACTGGACGATGTTGGGTTTGGTGCCGCCAGCGCGTTCGGGGGCCTGATCCGTACTCCCACGCTTGAGCGGCTTGCCAATAACGGCTTGCGATATACAAACTTTCATACCACTGCTATATGCGCGCCCACGCGTGCTGCCTTATTAACAGGCCGCAACAGTCATTTTGTTCATGAAGGCGGTTTCTCCCATATTGGCATGTCGGCAGGTTTTCCGGGTTGGGACGGCCGTATTCCCTCTTCAGCGGGCACTATTGCCGAAATTTTACGCGACAATGGCTATAACACTTTTGCCGTTGGTAAATATGGCTTAACGCCCGATGAGGAGGCTACCGATGCCGGGCCTTTTGACAGGTGGCCTGCCGGTAAAGGGTTCGAGCATTTCTTTGGCTTCCTGGAGTCGGCAACCGATCAGTATGAACCCGATCTGGTGGAAGATAACGAACACATAAAACCCGATGGCAGGCATCTGAATGAGCAAATAACCGATAAAGCGATAGCCTATATCGACCGGCAGAAAAAAGTAGCGCCGGGAAAACCCTTCTTTCTTTATTATGCACCGGGCGCCACCCATGCACCGCACCAGGTAGATAAGTACTGGAGCGATCAATATAAAGGCGCGTTTGATGAGGGATGGGATGTGTACAGGGAAAAAGTGCTTGTCAATCAAAAAAAGCTGGGTGTTATACCTGCTTATGCACAGCTCACCGAAAGGAATAAACATGTAAAAGCATGGAGCAGCTTGTCGGCAGATGAGAAAAAACTGTTTGCAAGATTCTTCGAAGTATATGCAGGTTACTTAACCTATACCGATTACCAGATCGGGAGGTTAGTTAATTATCTGCGGGAGCATCACCTTGAAGAAAATACACTCGTTTATGTAATTATTGGCGATAACGGAGCCAGTAAAGAAGGTACCACCGAAGGTGTGATACAGCCCGGGAAAAACAACGCCAACCAAAGTTCCGAGGCGGAGTATTTTAAAAAGAACCTGGCGCTCATTGATTCTATCGGCACGCCTAACAGCAGGGTTAATTATCCCGTGGGTTGGGCGCAGGCAGCCAATACGCCTTTTAAAGACTGGAAGCAGGACGCCAATTCGGAAGGCGGCACCCATAACCCTTTGATCGTTTATTATCCAAAAGGCATTAAAGAAAAAGGCGGTTTGCGTAATCAATACGGGCATGTAATTGATATATTACCTACAACGCTTGAGCTGCTGGGCATTAAAGCGCCTGAATATATACGCAGTGTAAAACAGGACATCATACAGGGGACCTCTCTTGCATACTCTGTTAATGATGCAAAGGCACCCTCAAAACATACGATACAGCACTATTATATTTTTGGTAACCGGGCTATTTACAGTAACGGCTGGAAGGCCGGAGCGGCACACAGACCGGATGTCTTCGATTTCAATTTTGCCCAGGGTAAGAAGCCTGAAAAAGTAAGCTACGATTCGGATGTATGGGAATTGTATAATCTTAATGAGGATTTTAATGAGCGCATCGATCTGGCAAAGAAATATCCCGAAAAACTGGCCGAATTAAAAAAGCTTTTTGATGAGCAGGCAGAAAAAAACCACCTGTATCCGCTGATCGACAGGTATGATATCAGCAATAAACTCATCCATCATCCCAATGGCAGCGATAAGCAGGGGCCGATAAAATAATCAATAGTTTGTTATCATGACGGGGAATGACATTTTCTTATTGCTTAGGAAAATACTGGTAGGTGTTTTAATCACACTGATACCATTGTTGATATTTTATTTTACTGGTCTCAAAACGTTAGTTGCAGCTATGGACTTTAGTCCAAGAATTTATTTTCTACAAAAATCAAATCGAAGAATATGAAAAAAATAAAAAACCCGGCGAAGCCTCCATTAGACTTTCAGTCATAAACCCAACCTATGGATTGGAAATCCATAGTATTTTAGTTTAAAATATTTTATACATTTTTAAAGCTTATGAATATGGAAAAAAATATCAGGTAAAATACTGCGCGACACGGTTATCAACATTTTGCTGTATACATTGCCGGTAGTATTAATGGTTGACGTCTTTAAAATAAATGACCAGCTATTCAAATCCCGTAAAGAGGGCAGCGAGCTGGCTAAAAACGGTCCTGTAGTGGGTGATGTCACTGAGGCGGCGCTAATAGGTCAACAGTAGCAAAGCCAGCTGGGTATGAACATCATTCAGTAATCTTTAAATTTTTAAATAATGAGTACGTTTATATCTCGTCACAGGCTTTTGAAAGTAGCATCCCGGGCCAAAAAATATTTCATTGTTTTGTCTTTATCAGGTATTGCCAGCCTGGCTTTTTCCCAGGATGGAGTAGTGATCAACGCAAAATCGTTCTGTAATAAATTTAAAAACCAGCTCAGGGCCATTAAAGGAACTGGCAATTTTAACATCAATCCGGAAATATGAAAAAAGGTAATTTTCTCATCGTTCTTTTATGTATATACAGTGCAAAAACTTTCGGGCAGCAGGTTTCAGATACTCTTTTTTCACCTGGTATTTCTAATGCCGCTTATTCCTTAAACATGGGGCCGGTAGTTGCCATTGATGAAGGCCATAATAATTTCCATACCCAGTCTGGCAGATATGTGACTTTGAGTAAGTTATTGAAGCAGGACGGCTATGTGGTTCAAAAATTTGAAGGCTCATTGGAAAAGAACAAGTTAAAAGACATAGATATTCTGATTATTGCAAATTCTTTAAATAGTAGTAATGTAAACAATTGGGCGCTTCCTGTTCCGTCCGCGTTTTCAGATGCGGAAATTAAAACACTGAATACCTGGGTGAAAAAAGGAGGCAGGCTTTTGTTAATTGCAGACCACATGCCTTTTCCGGGGGCGGCCCAAAAGTTAGGAGCTTCTTTTGGAATTGACTTCCAAAATGTGTTTGCCTCTGATAAAAGAAGAAGAGAACTGGACTATTTCACCAGAAGTGACGGCTCGTTGGTAAATAGTCAGCTGACGGAAGGGCTTGATAGTATTGTTACTTTCGGCGGATCGGCTTTTTCTATCACGGGCAGCACTTTCACACCCATACTGGTACTGGATCATAACTATGCCCTGATATATCAGGACACAGCCAGGGTTTTCAATAAAAATACCGTTATAAAGCCTGCTGCAGGCTGGCTTCAATTGGCCTGCTTTTCTTATGGTAAAGGGAGAATAGTGGTTTCAGGTGAAGCTGCTATGTTTTCTGCCCAGGTTGTGGTGCAAAGAAATAACTGGAAGATGGGGTTTAATAATCCGGGAGCCAGGAACAATGTTCCATTAATCCAGAATCTGTTCAGATGGTTGGGTGACGGAATTAAGAGTACATCATCCGGATTGAGTAGTTCTTTTAAAAAGTATAATTAATTCAGTAATCTTTAAACTTTAAAATAATGCGTATGCTTAAAATGAATCTGCTTCATCGCAGGCTTTTAGCCGGATGCTTTCGTACCGCTAAAAGGTATTTCATGGTTTTCATTTTATCAGGGATCGCCACTGCCGGTTTTTCCCAGGAAGAAGTAGTGATCAACGCAAAATCATTTTACGATAAATCGAAGGGCCAGCCGGGAGCGGTTATTTTA
>JASGEW010000028.1:0-21171 GCA_047606125.1 Niabella sp.
AAACTCCCCGAAAATAAAACTGATAACAGACGATTTGAACCAACAGTTGTTGCCTTAGAGCACGTAGAAAAAATTAATCTCAATTCTTTACAATAACGTTCTTGGACAGACTTTCAGAAAAAAAAGCGGCCTCATTGAAAAGACCGCTTCAATAAATTTCACTAAAAGCTGTTACAGTGCGTCGGTTGCTTTCTTTTGCCCCACGGCATCTTTTACATTTTGAGGGACTTTATCCCAAAGGTTTTTACCAGCTTCGTTAACTTTGCTTTTTACATTTTCTTTTTGCTCGGGCGTCATCTTATATTTCCAATAAGCCCAGGCAGCCAGCCCTAACGCTATTAATCCGCTTGATTTTTTCATGATTTTTTTATTTTTGATGCATTATAAAGATATCAAAAACAAACCATTTTACGGGCAAAGAAAGGTTAAAGTAATAATTGCCTATTTAATCGCTTTATCCACAATTGCTCCTATTTCTGCTATCGAAACCCGTTCCTGCTGCATGGTATCGCGGTAGCGGATGGTAACCGTACCGTCTTCCTTGGTTTGATGGTCGATTGTTACACAAAACGGAACGCCCAGGGCGTCCATTCTTCTGTACCGCTTGCCAATAGCATCCTTTTCTTCGTAAAAGCACTTAAACGCTGCGCGGTATTTAGCCATAATTTCCTGGGCTATTTCGGGCAGCCCGTCTTTCTTTAGCAACGGGAATACGGCCAGTTTAACAGGGGCTAATTTTGCAGGAAATTTCAACACCACACGGTCATCTTTTTTATCAGGCGTGCTCAGATCTTCTTCAGTATATGCTGCACAGATCATGGAAAGGAACATCCGGTCTAAACCAATAGAAGTTTCAATTACGTACGGAATGTAGTTGCCATAAGGCTTACCTGTTTCGGGGTTGATGTCATTATCGAAGTACTGCATTTTCTTTTTACTGTACTCCTGGTGATTACGAAGGTCGAAGTCTGTACGGCTGTGTATCCCCTCCAGTTCTTTGAATCCTATCGGGAAATTATATTCAATATCACAGGCCGCATCCGCATAGTGCGCCAGTTTTACGTGATCGTGAAAGCGATATTCAGATTCCGGGACACCCAGTTCGAGGTGCCATTTTAACCGGGCCTGCTTCCAGTATTCGTACCATTCTTTTTGAGAACCGGGCCTGATGAAAAACTGCATTTCCATTTGCTCAAACTCGCGCATGCGGAAAATAAACTGGCGGGCTACTATTTCGTTCCTAAAAGCCTTACCGATCTGTGCAATACCAAAAGGTATTTTCATACGCCCGGTTTTCTGCACATTCAGAAAGTTCACAAATATACCCTGTGCCGTTTCGGGACGGAGATACACTTTATTGTTTTCGTCTTCGGAAGAAACAGTAGAACCAAATTCAGTGGAGAACATCAGGTTGAACTGCCTGATCTCTGTCCAGTTTGCCGTTCCGCTAACAGGACATTTTATCTGGTGATCATCGATGATCTTTTTCAACCCTGGCAGATCACCGGCGGCGTCGGCCTTTT
The DNA here is from genome assembly GCA_047606125.1 of Niabella sp. GTDB lineage: Bacteria > Bacteroidota > Bacteroidia > Chitinophagales > Chitinophagaceae > Niabella. The sequence goes on from JASGEW010000028.1 coordinate 1,524, forward strand.
CCATTTGGCTGATAATTGTGGCTGCTTCATCGGCCCTGCCTTCTTCCTTTAACTGATCGGTATAGGATTCAATTAAATGATCCACACGGTAGCGTTTTTTGCTGTCTTTATTATCGATCATCGGGTCGTTAAAGCCATCTACGTGCCCGCTGGCTTTCCAGGTGGTGGGATGCATAAAGATAGCAGCATCAATACCTACAATGTTATCATGCAGCTGGGTCATCCATTTCCACCAATAGTCTTTTATATTTTTCTTTAATTCGGCGCCCCATTGTCCATAGTCGTACACCGCCTGCAACCCGTCGTATATTTCACTGCTGGGAAAAATAAAGCCATATTCTTTACAATGCGATATAATCGCCTGAAACCTGCCTGCCGGCAAGGCAGGTCTATTTATCTCTGTAGCCATAAGGCTGCAAAAATACGGGACGGTTCTGTATTTCTGATTTCTGATTTGAGATTTAGGATTTCCATATTGCCAACGAGCTGATGTGCGGGCTCAAGATAGCTCTTATTCCATCCTGCAAAAACCCTTATATACTAAAAATATTGTATTTTTAATGTATGAAATGGCAGGAGCATATTGTTTCAGATAAGGGCATCTTATTAGGCAAACCCATTATAAAGGGAACAAGAGTTTCCGTTGAATTGGTTTTAGACCTTTTAGAATCCGGATGGACGGAAAAACAAATTTTAGAAGCCTACCCATTTCTTTCATCTGCTTCTTTAAAAGCAGTTTTTGCATATTTAAAAAGCTGCCTGCAACAAGAATTGTACTTACCAATTTCAGCATAATGTTTTTGGCAAATGAAAACTTTCCGCTTCCTGGTATTCACTTATTAAGAACACATGGATATAGCGTTATCAGCATCCAGGAAGAAAGCCCATCAATATCAGATATACAGGTTATCGAAATGGCGATCGCTAAGGACCTTATCATTCTTACTTTTGATAAAGATTACGGTGAATTAATTTTCAGATTTGGGAAAGAGAATCCGCCTGCTGTAATTTTCTTTAGAGAAAAAGGCAATACACCCCTTGCTGCAGCACAATTACTAATAAAGCTATTAAAAGATGGCCATATTGTATTTAATAACGCTTTCTCAGTTATAGAAGAGAATAATATGCGACAGCGCATCTACAGAAGAGATCAAAACCCGTAATTTAAAAGAGTGGTTTTCAGATTAGTAAAATATGAAAAATTTATCATAGGATTTAGCAGATCAGCTTAGAAGCGTATATTTATCGAAAGATTGGGTATCTACAACCAGCCTTAAAGCGCAACTGGAAAATATAGATTTCAAAGAGGCTACCACTAAAATAGGCAGCTATAATACCATTGCAGCGCTGGCCTTTCGTCTTAACTATAATATAGAAGGGATTGCAATAGTATTAGAGGGCGAAACTTTGAACATAAGCGATCGGACAGCTTTGATGCGCCACCCGTTTCATCACAGGAAGATTGGATGGAACGGAAAAACAGGTTATGGACTAATGCAGAAAACCTCGCCGGGCTTATTAACCAGCAACAGGAAGCCTTTTGGGATCAGCCTTTCGCTAATCTGAACTATGGCACCAATTACCGCAACATTAATGCTATGATACAGCACATATATTACCACCTGGGACAAATTGTACTGCTGATAAAACTGATAAGAGAAAAGTAAGACCGGAACAACCCTGGTATTTTTGGAGATATGTTCGCTCTTTAAAACTGCGGTGTCAGACCGTCACGGTCAGACCCTGTTCTCTTTATAATACCGCATCATTTGTCCGTAATCCATTTTCCTGGCCAACCCGGATACGGCCATAGTAATGCGTTTTACTTTAGTCGCTTCGGTTTTAGCACTGTCGATCCATTTGCTGAAATAGTTTTGATGAGAACCGGTAAGGGTCTTAAAAAAGGCTAAAGCCACCGGTTCATCGGTCAGGCATGCTATAAATTCTTTGTTAAGCTGGTAAGCCTTTTCATCAACGGTAAGCACCACGTTTACCATTGCGCCCTGTTTTTTGGCAACACCTCTGCGCATGGCAGCATTTACAGCCATAATAAAATCCCCGCCACCCATAGGCAATAACGAAACGCCGGCAACAGGATAGTTATCCAGTTTTCCTTTTACCCTGAAAGATTTTTTGTTGCCGGGTTTTAACTGCCCGGCAAGTTCAGCGGGAATGTCAATATAGGTCCACCCGGTTTTTTCACCGTTCTCTTCAAATTTCTGAAGCGTAGCTGTAAATCTGATGGATTGGGGTTTCACTTTGTTAACGAATGTTACGGTATACTGTTTATTTCATTTCTATTTTACCCAATATCTCAACAGGTTTTATCCGGATACCGAAATTATAGGGCGTAATATCAAGTCCGCGCTGGTACATACTTTTAAACGCATACGAACCATATAGCCTGATAACACCCAGGTTTAATTCGGCTATGTATGATAGCTTCCAGGGGCGAAGGTCAAAATCTCCTTTGGTTTTTGTTTTCCCTTCGTCCGAGGTCACCACTTTATTACGTGCGGCGTATAAATACCCGGCACTCATGCCTGCGCTTATTTCAAAAGGATATAAACGATAGGGAGTAAGATTGAAATTAAGCATTACCGGCACCGTTACATAATCTGCTGCCAGCTTATTTTTCCTGTAAACGCGGTCAGCTGTTTCATCTAATGTGATAACGGGCGCGTTTTGTTCGGCTGCGGTTTGTGCTGTATAGCGCACCGGCTGTTTATACCAGTAATTATTAAGCTCTAAACCAATCCCGTATTGAAAATTCACATAATGGCTGATCAGGTTTACCTGTTGGGTTACGAACCAGATATTTACATTACAGGATTTTAAGGGTTTTAACTCCATCCAGGCTTCGTTGGATCCTGGTGCGTAATCCTGCGCGCCGGAAGCAGGATCAGTATAATTAGTGTTATCTACATAGTTAGAAAAACCAAGGTCGATAATTCCCCATTGGGTTTTAATACTTTTAGGATGGGTGCTGCTGCCCAGTTTTTTTAAAAATCCTTTTTTGTGGGGAACTGCATACGCATCGGGGCCATTATCTCTTATAATGGTTACACCTCCTATTTCCAGCGTGTCCGGTTTAGGTGTATCCTGGGCCATTGATGGTATGACAAAAGAGATCAGCAGTATTAAAAGTAAAAGTTTCTTCATATTGTAAAGATACATTTTACCCTAATCCGGTAAAATAAAGTAACAGGGATATATAAATGTTATACAGACTTGTTAGTATGATATTATTCAGTAACCATTTTTATAACTTCGTTCCATTGCCTGCTCATTTTTAGCGGGTATTAATAACTGCAATTAAATATATTTGTAACAAATACAAATGTGTTCCTGTAACACAGTTGTGTCCTGTTCAAAATAGCGAAGTTTGCCGGGCATAAAAAGATGTAAATGACAGAAGAACATAAGCGATTAAAAGAAAATGCTAAGAAAGTAGTTCCGCTTGAAAAATGGGGACCTTATGTTAGCGAAAGACAGTGGGGTACTGTACGCGAAGATTACAGCGAATATGGCGATAGCTGGGGATATTTCCCTTTTGAGCACGCGCATTGCCGCTCTTATTTCTGGGGCGAGGACGGGCTGGCCGGAATTTCCGATTATTTTCAGAACCTGTGTTTTGCAGTAGCTTTATGGAATGGTAAAGATGCTATTTTAAAAGAAAGGCTATTTGGTCTTGGAAACTATGAGGGCAACCATGGAGAAGATGTAAAGGAACTGTATTATTACCTCGATAATGTTCCTTCTCATTACTATATGGAGTACCTGTATAAATATCCGCAGCAGGCATTTCCCTACCAGCAATTAAAAGATGAAAATAAAAAGCGTTCAAAACACGAACCGGAATTTGAGATACTGGATACAGATGTATTTGATGATAACAGATATTTTGATGTGCATATTATTTATGCCAAAACCAATAGCACCGATATCGGAATTAAAATAAGTATTACCAATCGCTATAAACATACCGCACCCATAACAGTATTACCTACTTTATGGTTTTATAACCGCTGGACAAAACACGGCAGCTTAAAGACAAAGCCTGATTTTTCGCCGGCTGGGGAAAATACCATTTTGGCACAGCATCCGCGGCTGGGTAATTATTATTTCTATTATCAACAGGCCAATGATGCTTTGTTTACCGATAATGAAACCAATACGCAAATAGTACAGCATATTCCCAACGAAAGCATTTTTACCAAAGATGCTTTTCATGGGGCCATTATAAATAAGAAGCATATTAAGGAGCTGCGCGAGCGAAAATCGGGAACCAAATTCTCACCGGTATATAATTATTCGGTAAAGGCCGGAGAAACAATTTCAATTTATTGCAGGCTATCCGGGGAACAATTGGCTCAGCCTTTTGATGAGCACTTCGAGACATTATTTGATAAAAGAAAAAAAGAAGCAGATCAGTTTTACCATGCCATATTTCCTAAAGGCATACCTAAAGACCTTGCCCAGGTGCAGCGGCAGGCTTTGGCCGGCCTGTTATGGAGTAAACAGTATTATCACTACGATATAGAAAAATGGTTGTCCAGGTCTGATGGCATTTCTCAAAATATAGAACGCCGCAGGCATGGGCGAAACAGTGACTGGAAGCATTTAAAAAACCAGGATGTTATTTCAATGCCCGATAAATGGGAATACCCCTGGTACGCGGCGTGGGACCAGAGTTTCCAATGTATTTCGATGGCTGTTGTAGACCCCGTGTATGCGAAGAATCAGCTATTGCTACTGATGCGGGAATGGTATATGAAGCCCGACGGGCAATTACCATCATACGAATGGAACTTCAGCGATGTAAATCCCCCTGTGCAGGCATGGGCGGCCATGGAGATTTTTGAAATAGAAAAAAAAGCAACCGGTAAAAGTGATGTTGATTTCCTGAAAAAAGTATTTCATAAATTGCTGATCAATTTTACATGGTGGATCAACCGTAAAGACCGTAAGGGCGACAATATATTTGAAGGAGGTTTTTTGGGGCTGGATAATATTGGTGTGTTTAACCGCAGCTTTCACGATAAAGGAGAAATACAACTGGAGCAGGCAGATGGTACCAGCTGGATGGGAGTGTATGCCCTGAGCATGATGGAAATAGCGCTCGAAATAGCGCTGGCAGATAATAGTTTTGAAGATACAGCCACCCGCTTCTTTGAACATTTTATTTTAATAGCCGAAGCATTGAACGAACACCTGCTGTGGAACGAAGAAGATCAGTTTTTTTACGATGTGCTTTGTATGCGTGATGCAGCGCCCCAGCCGCTGCGTATTCAATCAATAGTAGGTCTTACCTCATTATATGCGGTTGCCACCATTCGTAAAGAAGTGTTTGAGAAACTGCCGGATTTTACAAAACGATTTGAATGGTACAAAAATTATCGTTTAAAAAATAACCGTTACTGGCCCAAAGAGGAGCATAGGGAAGGAGCCGATATACTGCTTTCCTTAGTGCCTGCCAACAGGCTTAAATCCATGCTAAAAAGGCTGTTGGACGAAGATGAGTTTTTGTCGGACGGGGGCATCAGGGCGTTATCCAAATTTCATGAGAAACACCCGTACTCAGTAACTATTAACGGGGAAGTACATACGATTCAATATGATCCGGGGGATTCTACTTCGGATATGTTTGGAGGAAACTCTAACTGGCGCGGACCGGTTTGGATGCCGATCAATTTTATAATCATTCAGTCTATAAGAAAATTGGGAAAATTTTATCACGACAGCCTCATGGTTGAGTACCCCACGCGCTCGGGCACCGAAATGAACTTATTTAACATTTCCACCGAACTGGCCAAAAGGGTTATAAGTTTGTTTAAAAGAGACTCTAACGGCAACCGACCTATTTACGGAGATTATAACTGGTTTTACAAACAACCCGGGAATGAAGAGCTTATTTTATTTTATGAATATTTTCACGGAGATACCGGCAGCGGCCTGGGGGCCAGTCACCAAACCGGGTGGAGCGCTTTGGTGGCAGAGCTGATCAGCGAGCTGGCAGACAAAGAATAACTGAGCATCGGTGGGTTATAGGGGTAAAGCAGGTTACCAGGTGTTTTCTCGGCTTATAAAATATGCGCAACCGTTTGCCTATTTGATGAAATGTTGCGTAACATACAGTATTTTTATTCCTTTTAGGATTTAAACAAATAATATTATTTATGGAGGCAACAAAAGCAATTGCTGAAAAGAAAGACTACCTGATACCCACAATAATAATCGGAATCCTTTTTTTTGTATTTGGATTTGTAACCTGGGTAAATAGCACCTTAATCCCTTATTTGCAAAAAGCCTGTGAGCTAACATCGGGTCAGGCCGTTCTTGTAACATTTGCATCCTATATTGCCTATGCCGTAATGGCTTTTCCCTCTTCCTGGGTGCTAAGCAAAACCGGCTTTAAAAACGGAATGGTTGTAGGTCTTATCGTGATGGCACTTGGGGCTTTGGTCTTTATTCCTGCTGCGTATAGCCGCACATTTGGCATGTTCTTAACCGGATTGTTTATTATTGGTATTGGCCTGGCACTATTGCAAACAGCTGTAAACCCGTATATAACCATATTAGGACCCATAGAAAGCGCCGCAAAGCGCATCAGTGTGATGGGTATTTGCAATAAAGCAGCGGGCGCTATAGCGCCTTTAATAATGGGCGCTGTGCTATTGAATGGTATGGATAAATACGATAATGCTGCCAGCCTGCCCGTTGATCAGAAAAATGCTTTGCTGGATGAACTTGCTTCAAAGATCGTATCACCTTACATAATTATTGCCGTTTGTTTTGTTGTGTTGGCCATTGCCATCAGGCTGTCATCATTGCCTGATATTAAAAATGAAGAAGAGACTAATCCCACTCATACAACTGCGGACCGGTCAGGTATTTTTTCATATCCTTATTTATGGCTTGGGTTTATCACTATATTTTTATATGTAGGCGTAGAGGTTATTGCAGGCGACATTATTCAGCTTTACGGAAAAGACGGCCTGAAAATGCCTGTAGAGGTAATTAAGCACTTTACAACCTATACGATGACGGGTATGCTTGCCGGATATTTGTTAGGCATTGTGCTGATACCTAAAACGATCACACAAAATACTGCGTTAAAGATTGCAGCCATTCTGGGAATTATTTTGTCGCTTGGTGTGATTTTTTTACCGGGAAAATATTCGATCCTGTGCCTGGCGCTTTTAGGATTTGCAAATGCGCCCATGTGGCCTGCAATATGGCCGCTATCTATAGATGGTTTGGGTAAATATCTGAAAACCGGTTCTGCATTATTGATTGTGGGTATTGCCGGCGGGGCAATTATTCCTAAAGTGTGGGCGGCTATCAGTAATACCACGGGTATGCAGCAGGCTTTCTGGATTTTGATACCCTGTTACGCTTTTATCCTGTTTTTTGCAGTAAAAGGAAATAAAATAGGAAAAACTGTTTAAGAAAACAGGGAAATATTATCTCAATAGTAACTCACAGGGCTTTAGCCCTGTTTGTTTTTTAAAGGCCGTGCTGAAATGTGAGATAGATGAATAACCCAGCATCATGGAAACATCAGTAACATTTAAGCCTTTTTCATATAAAAGGTATTTGGCATGTTCCATTCGCTGGTTTTGATAAAACTCAAAAATGGTAGTGCCGTACATTTCTTTGAATCCTTTTTTAAGGTAGCATTCGTTCATGGCCACTTTACGGCTGAGCTCCTTAATAGTTACGGGTTGCCCGATATTCTGGATCAGGATATCTCTTGCCTGGGTTATCTTTTCACGGTCAATGTCGCTGTTTAAAAAACGGCAGGAAATAAATTCTTCCTTATCTGCTACCCAATCCATGCTGTACAGCAAAAGCATTTGCAATTGGGCGTTTACATAAATGTTTTCCAGGCTGCCGCTGTATTTGTGGTTAACCAGCGCTTCGATCACACCTCTTGTTTTGCAGCAAAGGGGAACCGATTTCTGAAAAGATTCTTTTTTGGTAAATTTTAGTAAATGATCTGTTCCGGACGATATGCTTTTCCCATTAATGTACTGGGCAAGCTGGGGCGCTGCATAATCTACAGCAACAACATCAAAGCAGGGTACGTTTTCCGCGCAGCTTTTAACGTTGCCGGCCATACATTTCTGGCAATTTTCTGCCGGGCAATACATATTACCTGCTACACAAAACCTGAGTTTAAGGCTGTTATTATTGTCGCTTTTCCCTTTATACTCGTAGTTGATAATGCCCATATCTTCAGTAGGGGCGTTTTCGTCGCGTGCAAATCGCTTAATAGAATAATTAATCGAACCAGGAATATGTCTTTCAGTACTGCTGATTTCTTCTAAACCGCTCATAATTAAAGACCATTTGCCTCCTGCTTCCTGTATATCTGTTTGTAAATCCATTTTTTGAACTGCAAAAATAATATTGTTAAAGAAATTTAGCAACTAACAGCTATTAATTATAATTTTGGTGGCCAAATCGGAAAAGAAAACAAATATTATCAAATAATTAAATTTGCGCATCTCGCTTTTGAGCATTATTAATATTACTTTGGCGGGTCGTTATCAATATTACGCTTAATGATACATTTTAACTCATACATTCACCCGGACGCTAAAGTAGCAACCAATGTCAAAATCGACCCCTTTACTGTTATCCATCCCAATGTGGTGATTGGAGAAGGCACCTGGATCGGTTCTAATGTAACCATACAGGAAGGCACCACCATCGGTAAAAACTGCAAAATATTCCCAGGCTCTGTAATTGGCTCAGAACCACAGGATAAGAAATATGCAGGCGAGAAAACGACAGTGGAAATAGGCGACAATTGCGTAATAAGGGAGTTTGTTACCATCCACCGGGGCACCAGCGACCGCTGGAAAACCGTGGTAGGAAACGGATGCTGGATCCTGGCCTACAGCCATATCGGCCATGATTGTATCATTGGCAGTAATTGCACTTTAAGCAACAGCACACAAATTGCAGGGCACGTGGTGCTGGGCGATTACGTGGGCTTTGGCGGGGTGGTAGCGGTGCACCAGTTTGTAAAGATCGGTTCCCATTCATTTATCAGCGGAGGCTCCCTGGTAAGTAAGGATGTGCCGCCATTCATTAAAGCAGCAAGGCAACCTTTAAGCTATGCCGGGGTAAATTCTGTGGGATTGAAACGAAGAGGATACAGCATTGAAAAAATCAATCACATACTCGATATTTACAGAATCCTCTATAACAAAGGGCTTAATGTAACCCAGGCAGTACAATATATTGAAGAAGAATTTCCTGTGACAGAGGAGCGGGATGAAATACTGACTTTTATACAGGAAAGCACCAGGGGCATTATAAAACGTTACAGCAAAGGCAACGGAGATGAAGATTCAATTGGATAATGTTGGTAAACGTTATAACCGCGATTGGATTTTCCGGCATTTCAGCCATACTTTTTTATCAGGAAATTCTTACGCCATAACCGGGCCTAACGGAAGTGGGAAAAGCACGTTGCTGCAGGTCTTAAGCAGCGCTATAACATTGAATGAGGGAAGTTGCGCCTATTTTTTCAACGATAAAGAATTGCCCGCTGAAAAGGTTTTTAAAAACGTAGCGCTTTGCGCGCCTTACCTGGAATTGATTGAAGAATTTACATTAGCAGAGCTATTAGCGTTTCACCAGTCCTTTAAGCCCTTTATGAGTGGTTTTTCTATCGACTTTATTGTTGATGAAATGCATCTTTCACATGCAAAGCAAAAAAGGATCAGCGAATACAGCAGCGGTATGAAGCAGCGCGCCAAGCTGGCCCAGTGCATTTTTTCTGATGTGCCTGTGGTGCTGCTTGATGAACCCTGTACCAATCTTGACGATGCGGGCATTGACCTGTATCATTATTTAATGCAAACCTATTGTAAAAACAGGCTGTTAATTGTAAGCAGTAACGACAAGGTTGAATATAGTTTTTGCGAGGAGGTAATTGATATTACCCGGTATAAATGATTGTTGGTTATGGTGCAAAAAATTTAAGCAGGTTCATAATAAAATATACAGGCATTAAGCAAAATGTTTAAATCTCCGGCAGCATCAGCCTTTTTCGTTTAGAATATATCCGTACAGCTGTATGTATTATATTTAAGCCTGTAAATATCAATAATTATGACATATAATACTATAAATTCTGAAATTGAAGACGGTATTTGCCTGCTCACGATCAACCGGCCCGATAAATTGAATGCCCTGAATAAAACTGTTTTGGATGAACTGGAGAGGGCTTTGGATGAGATCAGTAAAAATGAGGCTGTAAGATCGGCTATAATAACCGGCAGCGGCGAAAAGGCATTTGTTGCCGGCGCCGATATATCTGAATTCAGCAATCATAATGCAGAAACAGGAACAGCATTAGCCCGCAGGGGACAAGAAATATTTGCTAAAATTGAGCAGAGTTCCAAGATTATTATTGCGGCTGTTAACGGGTTTGCATTAGGCGGCGGCTGTGAGCTGGCGATGGCCTGTCATTTCCGGGTAGCTGCCGATAATGCAAAATTTGGCCAGCCGGAAGTGAACCTGGGGCTGTTGCCGGGGTATGGCGGTACCCAAAGGCTCACGCAGCTTATTGGAAAAGGCCGGGCTATTGAGTTACTCACTACCGGTAATATGATAGATGCTGTAACAGCGTTTAACTACGGTCTTGTAAACCATGTGGTAGGCAGGGAAGAATTATTGCCAAAGGCCCGGTCGGTATTGGCCGTTATCAATTCAAAAGCGCCGCTTGCCATAGGAAAGTGTATTGCCGCCGCAAATAAAGCATATAGCGAGAATGCCGCCGGTTATGTGTACGAGGCCCGATCTTTCGGGCAATTGCTGCAAACTGCCGATGCAAAGGAGGGCGTTGAAGCTTTTCTGCAAAAAAGAAAACCCGATTTTAAAGGCTGGTAATAAAGACCAATCCAGTCATTTTCATACATATAATCCACATCGGACAAAAAAGTTGCGGCTGAAGTACGCAGGATTTGCAAAACTGGAATAGGATTTGCATATCTAATTAAAAAACCGCAACGGCAAATGATTCCGATAAGAGATAAAGGATGCTATTGCTTTACCCTGGAAACCATCGATACAGTCGATATTTTCACAAAGCCTATGTACAAGCAGATTATTGTACATAGTTTAAATCATTTTATCGATAATAAAGGTTTGGTTGTGTATGGCTGGTGTCTTACATCAAATAAACTATATATAATCTGTCAGGAACAGCATAATCTTTCCCTAAAAGAATTGCGTAAAGAATTTGTTGCTTTTACCTGTAAAAAATTAGTAGAAGCGCTGAAAGAAGAGAACAGCTATCGGAAAGAGTGGCTTTTAAAGCATTTTGAAAAGCCTGCCGCTTTTACTAATGAAGAAACCCTGTTATCATGTTGGGGAGAGGTTAAAACCATTGCCGAAATTGATATGCAGGACCCTGAAAGTATGGCCGATTACCTGGAATTGATACATAGCATTCCTGTGAAAGAAAGGGTTGTACAATACCCTGCTGATTATTTATACAGTTCGGCAAGGGATTATAATGCCCTGCCGGGGCTGGTAAAAATTATAAAATTGACCAGTGTGGAACAGCAGCTGACCGAGATTGAGAACCGGAAAAACGGGTTCAGAACCATTTATAAGAATAACCGGCCCGCCGGGGAAGGCTCCGCAAGCCTGTAAACAATTATTCCTTATGCTATATTTGTAAATAGTATCAATATAGCATCCTTTACATGCCCCGCAGCAAAAAGCAAAAAAACTATAATAATTTAAAACTGATCATTTCTGTAACAGGTATTGCCGTTTTAGTTATTTTAATACTGCGGTGGAACAATGCCCGGAAAGTAAAGTTTGCCCACTATGATGCCTTTGGAATAGACATGCCTGTGGCTTATTATATTCACGGGATAGACGTATCCCGGTATCAAAAGGAAATAGACTGGGAAGATGTGAAGCAGATGAATGTGCAGGGCATTCAGATAGACTTTGTTTTTATCAAAGCAACTGAAGGCGTTAATCTGACCGATAAATGTTTTGCACCTAACTGGAAGAATGCCAGGAAGCAAAAAATACCCCGGGGCGCCTATCATTTTTTCAACCCCTTGCAGGATCCGGCTAAACAGGCAGCCTATTACCTTTCCAGGGTAAAATTATTACCAGGCGATCTGCCGCCTGTTCTTGATGCTGAGCAGGCAAGCATTCTTCCCGTAAATGTATTTCGTTCCAAATTAAAAACCTGGTTAAATATTATAGAAGCGCACTATAAGGTAAAGCCTGTTATTTATACAAACGCCGATTTTTACAATAAATACCTCGGTCCTGAGTTTAATGATTATCCCTTATGGGTTGCTCATTATTACGAACGTAAAAAGCCCCGTATTGACCGGGACTGGACCTTTTGGCAACACAACGACAGGGGTAATGTAAGTGGTATCAATGCAAAAGTGGATTTTAATGTTTTTAACGGCGATTCGGTTGCATTTAATACACTGCTTGTAAAATAGATTATCCTTTTATTTATTCATCCCATTCGCCGGCGCCTTTTCTTACCAGTTCAAATTGATCGTTCACGCAGTTAACGATGGTAGAAGGCACGCTGGCCCCGGCCCCGCCGTCTATAACAATATCAACCAGGTGCTCATACTTCCTGTAAATAATTTCAGGATCGGTATAATCTTCAACAAATTCTCCCGGCAGCGTAGTGCTTAATATGGGATGTCCCAATTCTTTCACAAGGTTCAGTGCAATTTTGTTATCGGGTATACGCAGCCCGATCGTATCTTTTTTACTTTGCAGGATCTTGGGTACCTGTTTGCTGGCAGGGAGAATAAAGGTGTAAGGCCCCGGCAGGTGTTCTTTTAAAATACGGTAAGTTGTATTTGAGATCTGGCGGGCAAAATCGCTGAGGTGGCTGAGGTCGCAGCAAATGAATGATAATTGCGCTTTTTTAGGATCTATCTGTTTAATACGGCAGATCTGCTCGATGGCTTTTGTCTGATAGATGTCGCAGCCCAACCCATATATTGTATCGGTTGGATATACAATGATACCACCGTTCCTTAATGTTTCGGCAACTTGTTTGATCAGCCTTTCCTGTGGGTTCAGGGGATGGATCTGTAAAAGCATAGATCAAAGTTAATATTCATGTAACTATATTTTTATATTTTTGGTTTTCAACAATAGCTTATGCGGATTTTATGTATTGCTTTTATTTGTATGGGTTTGTATCTTAACGTCAACTCACAAAATAAAATGCCTGCCGATACATTGCGATGGCAGGAAGGGATGCAACTAACGTGGAGCGATTTTGAGGGTGATGCAATAGATGTTCCTGGTTTGATGGGTGAAATATTTTGTCTTTTGCCATCGCGTTATAAGAAAGACAGTCCTGTTTCCACGCTTAGGTACGAAGTATTAACGGTGCTTGATAAAAAAGCTTCATGGATTCATCCGCAAAAGAAAAACAGTACAAGTTTAAAGTTTTTTCAGTTGCATTTTGACTTATTTGAATGCTACGCCCGGAGAATGAGAAAATATTATAGTGAAATAACGTCTGATACAGATCCTGCAGAAATATTCAATAAAATCTATGATACACAAATGAGCGCCCTTGCTCTTGAATTAAAACAAATGAAATCTGATACTAAGATGGGAAACAATGCGGTTCAAATAGATGCCTGGAGAAAAAAGATTGATCAAAATCTGAAAGATCTGGCTCAATATCAAAATACTCTTTAAGATATAACAATCACTGCACCGTCCAGGTTTCTTTACCACGAAGTAAAGCGTTCAGGTCGGGAGTTTTGCGTGCAATGGCATCTTCAATCTGAAGGGACATCATTTCTTCATAGCAGGGGCGGTCTGTTTCGTAGAACACGCCAAAGGGCCTGGGCAAATGCCCTTCCACATTGGGGTTATCAAAGATCCGGGTAAGTATCTGCGCCTTGTAAATATCCTGTTCGTCGTGTAGCCACAGGTCATCCAGGTTGTAGCCTTCTCCAATGGTCACTACCTGTGGTTTAAAGCCATCGAGCCGTAATCCCTTGTTGCCTTCGGCGCCAAAAATCAATGGCTTACCGTGCTCTAAAAACAGGGTTTCGGTTGGTTTGCTTCCTTTTTCTGTAAAGATTTCAAAAGCGCCATCATTAAATATGTTACAGTTCTGGTATATTTCAAGAAAAGAAGCGCCTTTGTGCTGGTGGGTTCTCAGCAACATGGCCTGCAAATGTTTGGGATCCCTGTCCATGCTTCTGGCAACAAAGGTAGCATCAGCGCCCAGGGCCAAAGCAGCAGGGTTGAAAGGATGGTCGATACTTCCAAACGGGGTGGATTTAGTGATTTTATTTTCTTCGGAAGTAGGGGAATATTGGCCCTTGGTCAAACCATATATCTGGTTGTTGAACAGTAAAAAGTTCACATCCAGGTTCCTGCGCAGCATGTGGATAGTGTGATTCCCGCCAATACTTAACCCGTCGCCGTCGCCGCTTACAATCCATACGCTCAGTTCCGGCCTGGAAGCCTTCAGGCCGCTGGCTATAGCTGTTGCACGCCCATGGATAGAGTGCATGCCATAGGTATTCATGTAATAGGGAAAACGACTGCTGCAACCAATCCCGGAAATAAAAACGATATTTTCCCTGGGAACACCCAGGCCGGGCATAATTCTTTGTACCTGGGCCAATATGGAATAATCGCCGCAACCGGGGCACCAGCGCACTTCCTGGTCGGTTGCAAAATCTTTTGCTGTTAATGCGGGAACTAAAACTTCTGACATCTTAAATATAAAATCGCGGGCAAAGGTAAGATTTTAACGGGGTAATACCGGAATGATTGACAATTGCATGACCGTTTTTATGTAAATTGCTGTATGCCGAATAAAAATTTATCGTTTGTTGTACTCATAATCGCCTGTTTATTGACCGCTGGATTTATGAATTCAAAAACTTATAAAGCAAAGAATTTAAAGGTATTACCACAGGATATTCCCGATGAAAAACTGGACAGCCTGATGGAAACTTATAATAAAGGCCTGGGTGTAACCTGCGATTTCTGCCATGCAAAAGGGGCGGATGGCAAGCTTGATCTCGCATCTGATGATAACCCGGTTAAAGAAGAAGGCCGCCGCATGATGCGGCTAACCATTACTATTAATAAAAATTATTTTAATTACGATTCCAGCGTCCACCCGGCTTATCTTACAAAGGTCAGTTGTTATACCTGCCATAAAGGAAATGCCTACCCGGAGGAATGAGGAAAAGTTGGAAGACCGGAGTCGGAAGTAATATGTGATGCAATATCTATTTGGATACACGTCTTGATTTGGTTTCTTGAGGATGACCTGCAATTGAGCCCAAAAGTGAGAAGTGAAATAATGGACATCCATAATCAATGCTTTATTAACATTGCGAGTTTGTGGGAATTAGCTGTTAAAGTCAGTATTAAAAAACTAAAGTTAAAGTCTGATTAAAATAGTTGATTTTCTTTTTACTCATTCTTTACAAATACCATCCTGGCATTATCGGCTTTATAAATAGCATTATAAAACGCAACAAATTCTTTGTAATCGCTGGCAGGAAACCGGCCGCTGTTGCGTTCATAGCTTCTGGTCATTTTGATCATGTTCCCGTCAATATTGTAAGATATATCATACCGGCCGAATTTATTGGATATTTCGAGCGGTTTGGGCATGGATTCAATCTTGTATCCTTCGGGCAGGGATATATTGACAGTGTCTTTATCAATAAAAGCATAAGTGTACACAATATCATTTTCACGCGTTTCTTCTTCGTTAAGTTTAGCTGTATAGGTTGAAAGGATATTGGGCTTTACAAACATTCTTTTACCGGTAACACTTGCATAGTTATTGGATATTATTTCCATTGTTTCATTAATGCCGGGGATCGCAGCGGTTTTATTTTCGTAATAAGTAAAAGCCGGCACATCGTAGTTGGGTAATGAGAATATCTGGCGCAGTCTTTTTTGCTGCTCTTCGCGGGAAGTATTATTAATGATGCCATGTAAATTATCCTGCTGCAGCCCGGTGCTTAAAGTAGCAACCTTTGCATTCAGTTTTCCCTCGGCATCTATTGTTGCATTAATGGTACGTGTTTGAAGATTTTGTGCTTTAGCATAAACGGGGGTGCGGACGATGGCGCTGTTATTTTCATCTACCAATAAAGCTTCCCGGTTTCCCGTAAAATTGCCCATGTAGCCGGGCGAAACGGTTTGGCTGGTACATTCGAGCCAGGTGGTATCACTCCCATCTCCCGAACGGGCAGGTTTACGGGGCACACACACGACGACATGGTTGAACTGGTTAGAGGGGAAATCTGTAAGGATATCTTTTTCATCAGTTCCGGCCTTGATCAGCACATTGTGTGCTTTAATACCTGCTTCTTTTAGCAATGCCACCATGTAATTGGAAAGCGCTTTACAATCCCCGTATTTTTTTTCAGCAACGTATGTCGCATCCAGTGGCTGCCAGCCGCCAATACCCAGTTGTATACTTATATAATGTGTGTTATCCTGCAAAAAATGATATAAAGCGTTTATCTTTTCTGTATCGGTCTTAAGGTTATCAGTCAGCTCGTGTACTTTGGTTTTTACAGCTACCGGCAATACGTCGCGCCCGCTGTAAAGATCAGTGATAAACTTTCCGAAGCGCTGCCAGCTGTTCATATTTCCTTTATATCCCGCAATTTCAAAGTCTGATGGCGCGATCAGTACCCGGGTGGTAATCTCGTCCCATTCGGGAGCAAAATCTTCTTCTTTTTTAGCAGTTTGATTACTCAGCTGCCAGGTATATGTTTTTACAGACTTCTCATCTTTAATTACCGGGGCGCCATTATACCTGAACTGTTTATAGCGCAGCTCATAATCTTTGGGTGCGGTAACCGTGAATAATGATTTTTCCACGGCGATTTTGGGCGCTGCCGCAGGCTCCCATTCGGGCAGGTACAATATGCCGTTAAGGGTTACCGCTACTTCGTATTCAACGGTATAAGGATAGTTTTTATAATAGAAGTTATGTACTTTATAACGTTCGTCGTACGCAAGATGGCCGCCGCTGTTGCCGGTCTCATCTGCAATATCTTTTTTCTTTACATTTTTGATCTTATTACCCGCAGCATCATATAAGGTGCCCGAAATACTTTCAATACTCCTGAACTTATCGTAGTAATCATAAAAATAGGCATAACCTTCAGCAGCTTCGTTTAATATTGTGTATATATAATGTCTGTAATAAATAGCTTTGCCGGGCGATTTGATCTCAACACGTAACTCGTCCAACCTTTTTACCATATCGGCATTTTTGAGCAGACTTTCAGGAATGCTGCCTGCTGTATATTGAGCAAAACAACTGCTGCTACCTAATAAGCATATAAAAATGGTAAGAAACTTTTTCATTACAGGTTTGTTTTTCGATTAGTTTACTTTTTTAAATACGATTTGCTCGGCCTGCTTTTTTACTATGTAACCAAAAAAGTCCCTGAGTGTCTGGTAATCCTCGGGTGCAAAATTTGCTTTTTTAATATCGATCCTGCTGTTGAGCATGATCTTCCCGTCGGCAGCGGAAACAAGATATTCAAAAAGGCCTTCATTGTCGTTCAGTTTCACTCTTGCTGATTTAGGCACTTCTTCAACCTGGTAACCTTTGGGAATTTCCATATTCAATACATACACTTCGGCCATTTGAAAAGGCATTTCAACCGGGTATTTTCTTTCGGCCGAGCTGAAAGGGTTTTTAGTGGTAGCTTCACTAAACATGGGGTTCAGGTATACCATATCCTCTTCTCCAAAATCGAACTGCATATCATATTTTACTTCGAGGGGATAGTCGTATTTATTTAATGAATCGACATGGGCATTCGAGATTTTAACAGGAAAGGAATACTTTTTAACGGTCTCTTTTGTGAGGTCGTCAACGCTTTCTTTTACTAAACGCTGCCTGAGACTGGCTGACTCATAATATCCCGGTTTGGTGCTAAAAGAACCTTTAAGACCCTTTTTTTCATCGTTGGTCAAAAACAACAGGGTCGTTTTCATTTCCCTTAAAGAGTCTGCTTCAAAGGTAATATTACGGGGAATGGTGTTTACAATAAATCCCGGACCGTTATAGCACTCAGGAGATAGTTTACCAAAACCCATTTTGGAAGCTGCGGCATCAAGGTAAACATTTTTTCCGTCGATCAGCGCATTGCAGATGGTAAGGTTATATTTAGTCATCAGGGGATAAAAGGGATGTGCCCAGCCATGCTCTTTGGTGCTGATTAAAACGGGATCGGCGCTGATGCCTGCGTGCCTTAGCATAGCGATCAGTAATAAATTGATCTCCCCTGCATTTCCATTCTTCTTCCTGAAAATATCTTTAAGCGTGGTATTATCGCTCATGTAAATTCCCGAATGGTGCGTTGCTGTAAAATTATCTCTTACATAGGCGTAAATGCTCCGGGCCTTTTCGGCATTGGTTGCCGCGTCCGCCACGATATTTTTTATATCGCCATCCATCCAGTTATTGGGCCGGGTGATCTCTACACCAAAATCTTCGCGCTTTAACAGGTCCTCAGCCGCCTTTGTCCAGCTGCCCATATAGTCGTGGGGAGGGTTTTGCGGGAACTGTATTTGTTTCAACTGAAAATCTATTTTGGAAATATGGTTTTCCATGGTGGAGGTATAAGGTTCTTCTTTTAGGGCCGGAACATCTTTAGCGAACCAGGTATTTTCATTCTCATAGCCGCTTAAAGAATAATGCTCAGTAGCTTGTGTGCCGTTTACATCGCTGACACTGTAAGTTTTAAAATTACTCTTATGCTGGTTTTCGATCCGGAAATATCCCTGTGACAGAAAAACATAAGAAAAGTATTCCGGAATTTTAACTGTGTACTGGGTATATATCCGTGGCCAGGAAGTGCCCTGAAATTCCCAGGGGCGCAAGTGACTTAAAAAATCGGATTCAATCGTATAAGTATATTCCAGGATCGATCCTTCTTTTACATTTGGGAATGTAAATTTCTTTACAGCTATATTCTTATCAATTTTTTCTTTGAAAATATTTTTAGGGTCGAGTTTGGTCTGTTGTACCTGGCCGTTTTCCAGGTTATAGGTAATGGCTTTGCAATCGGTAAGTTTTTCCTCATCTGAACCCGAAGCATACAAAACAATGGAAACATCGGCGGCATCGATCCCTTTCTTATTTAATACTTTTATTCGCCTTATTTGGGTATAGATCAGCGAAAAAAAGCCTTTATTATTACCGTCAAGCTTCGAGTTGCCGATGTCGGCTAAAATAACCGCGTTGCACGAGGAATCAATGGCAGGAGAAGAAATAGTAAAATCGGCGGCAGTAATTTTTCCAAATTTAATATTCGGTTTATCCTGTGCATACAATAAATTTGATAAGAAGCAGGCAGCAGCCAGCGCTTTCATAAGGACGTTTGTGCTCATAAATAGTTAATTAAAATGAAGGTTAACGAAAATAATTAACGGTTTTAGTCTTTACCTGTACAAGATAAGTAAAAAAAAATATTATTTCGCTATGCCGGGTAAAATTTTTACAAAATACTGTATAAGAAATTTTCTGTACGTTTGCGCCCTAAAAAATTTAAAATGGCAAATACTGCAGATATCAGCCGGGGCATGATCTTAAAAT
>JASGEW010000029.1:0-28249 GCA_047606125.1 Niabella sp.
GGATATGTATTTGGCGTCCTTTGATGTATTGGGCTCTTTGGCGCATATACAAATGTTAGAATCGGTAGGATTATTACCAGCCGAAGATCTGAAACAATTGCAGGCTGCCTTAAAAGAAATTTACAAAGGCATACAGGCGGGTAATTTTTCCTTACAGGATAATGTAGAAGATATTCACTCGCAGGTAGAGCTATTGCTGACACAAAAGCTGGGCGATGCCGGCAAAAAAATCCACAGCGCCCGCAGCCGCAACGACCAGGTGCTGGTAGATATTAAACTTTTCCTGCGTAGCGAAATTGAAGCGCTGGTAAATGCAGTGCTGCCTTTCTTTGAACTGCTGCAAACGCAGAGTGAAAAGTATAAAGATTTTTTATATCCCGGCTACACCCATTTGCAGTTGGCCATGCCCTCTTCTTTCGGTTTATGGTTTGGCGCTTATGCAGAAGGGCTGGTGGACGACATCATTACATTAAAAGGCGCTTTTGAAATAGTAAATAAAAACCCGCTGGGCTCTGCTGCGGGCTATGGTTCCTCATTTCCGATCAACAGGCGAATGACTACCGAACTGCTGGGCTTTGCATCGCTTAATTATAACGTGGTATATGCACAAATGGGACGTGGTAAAGCAGAGCGTGTTGTAGCACAGGCCTTAGCTAATATTGCTGATACATTATCACGCCTTAGCATGGACATGACCCTGTACCTGAACCAGAATTTCAGCTTTGTGAGCTTCCCGGCAGCGCTTACTACCGGCAGCAGCATCATGCCGCACAAAAAAAACCCCGATGTATTCGAGCTGATACGCTCACACTGTAATCGCATTAAAGCGTTGCCCAACGAGATCCTGATGATGACAACGAACCTGCCATCGGGTTATCACAGAGATCTGCAGCTTTTGAAAGAACATTTGTTCCCCGCGTTCAAAACATTAAGAGATTGTATTGAAATGGCAGGATTAATGCTTTCTAATATCGATATAAAAAAAGATATTCTTTCAGATGAAAAATATAAATACCTGTTCACGGTTGACCTGGTGAATAAATATGTAATGGAAGGTTTGCCGTTCAGGGATGCTTATGTAAAAGTAGGACGGTCGGTTGAAGACGGGACGTATGAGGTACCAGAACAAATAACAATTAAAAAACCGCACGAAGGTTCCATACAGCGATTAAATACGGGCGAGATCAAAGCGTTGATGGATACCGCAATTGCCGGTTTTGAATTTGATAAAGTGCATCAGGCTATCGAAGCGTTATTGAAAAATTAATTAATTTGAATTAACTTTACGGTTATGGGATTAGTATATGCAGATATAGAATTAATTAATGCTGATGATATTGCTTTGGCAAGGCGCCACGTTATTGGTGAAGATGAAATTAAGCAAATGCGGGTAAATATGCTCGTTGATAGCGGCGCCTATATGATGGCTATCAATCAAACCATACAAGAGCAATTAGATCTCCCTTTTATTGAGAAGCGAAAAAACATTATGGCCAACGGGCAAATAGTAGAGCATGATGTAGTAGGCCCAATCATGGTAAAGTTTAAGAACAGAACCGCATCCTGCAATGCCGTAGTGCTACAAGGAGACAATGAACCCCTTTTGGGCGCTATTCCCATGGAGGAAATGGACGTGCTTATCCATCCCCAGCGAAATGAGTTGATAGTAAACCCTGAACATCCGTATTATGCCCAGCTGAGCTTAAAGTAACCCTGTGGCTGCCTTATCCAGCATCCAGGTAACGGTTCCTTTTTTCAGATCAACTCCCTGCACCGGATATAGTGCTTTAGCATTTTTAGAAAAGATATGTTTTATGACAGGAGCTTTTGCAGCGCCTGCTACCAGGAACATTACTTCTTTACTGTTATTTATCAAACGGTAGGTGGAACTAAGCCGGTAGGTTTGCTTACTTTCTACCCACACTTCTTTAATAAATCTTTTCTTTTCATTTAAAACATCGGTGCCCGGGAACAGGGAAGAAGTATGCCCGTCGTCACCCATTCCTAAAAGGGTCAGATCGATCTGCGTTTTTTTACCTAAAGCATCTTCTATTGTTTTTTCATACTGCGCTGCACAATCCTTTGCGTCCCCTTTGGTGGGCATCGCAAAAATATTCTTGCGGGGAATTTTTATGTGATCCAGCAACGCTTCTTTTACCATGCGGTAATTACTGTCTTCATGTGCCGGAGGTACAAAACGCTCATCTCCCCAAAATAACTGCACTTTTTTCCAATCGATATTTCCTGCAAATGGTGGTGTGGCGAGTAACTGGTACAGCCTTTTAGGCGTGCTACCTCCCGACAGGGAAACAGAAAAACGGCCATGATCTGCAATGCTCCTGTTACAGCGTTCTACAAAATAAAAGGCGGCTGCGGTGCTAAGATTTTCGGCATCCTGCCAGATCAGTTTTATTTGTTGCATTTATTTCTTTTTTGTTTTTGAAGATTTATGAGTGCTTTTTTCCGGGAACATCAGCCATTTGATCCGCCCTTTGCTAATAAGGTCATCGGCTTCTGTGGGCCCCCATGTACCGGCTTTATATTTTTTTATATCACCGGACCCCTTAGCCCATATATTCAATATCGGCATCACGATTGCCCAGGCTGTTTCTACCTGGTCGGCACGCATAAACTGCGTCGCATCCCCCTCCAGCGCATCAAGCAACAACGTCTCATAAGCTTCAGGGGCATCTTCAGTAAATGAGTCGCGGTAACTGAAGTCCATTTCTAATGGTTTTAGTTTCATTTCCAGGCCGGGTATTTTACCTTCAAACAGGAGGGTAATGCGCTGTTCCGGCTGAATACTGATGACCAGGCGGTTGGGCACTACATCATCTTTAAAGATTTTATGCGGACTATCTTTAAACTGTACTACAATTACTGATGATTGCTGTTCCAGACATTTTCCTGTACGCAGATAAAACGGAACATCTTTCCATCTTGGATTATCTATCAGGAGCTTCAGCGCCACATAAGTTTCGGTGTGCGAATGCCTGGCCACATTGGTTTCTTCCTTGTAGCCAATTTGTGGCTTACCATTAACAGCGCCTTTTGTGTACTGTGCCCTGATCACTTCCTGCGCTACACTTGCCGAAGTAAAAGGACGTACCTTTTTCAGCACTTTTACTTTTTGCTTTCTTATGTCTTCTGCATCATAATTGGCCGGGCAATCCATAGCTACAAGGGAAAGCAACTGAAGCAGATGGTTCTGAACCATGTCTCTCAGCGCGCCGCTTTTATCATAATAAGAGCCTCTTGTGCCTACTCCCACACTTTCCGCTACGCTGATCTGCACCTTATCAATATATTTATTATTCCACAGCGGTTCAAAAATGTGGTTGGCAAACCTGAAAGCCACCAGGTTCTGCACTACTTCCTTGCCCAGGTAATGATCGATACGATAGACCTGTTGCTCATAAAAAAGTTTGTTCAGCAAATCGTTTAATGCTTTTGCGGATTCAAGGTCTGTTCCAAACGGTTTTTCCACAACAATCCTGTCTGTATCTTTATTGTTTGCTATGTTATGTTTAGCAATGCCGTTGGAAATAACTTCAATAAAATTGGGCGCTACAGAATAGTATAACAGACGGGTGGCACGGTTTTTCCAGGATCTGTCATTCTCATCAAGTGTTTTTTTCAGATGTGCATACGTTTCATCTATTGTAAAATCTCCCTGGAAAAAGAAAAGATGTGCTGTGAATTCTTTCCATTGCGCCGGCTTTGCTTTGCCGGTTCGTGAAAACAGGTTTACGCCTTCCAGCATATGCTTTTCATACGCTCCTTCGGGCAGGCCCTGGTAATGTACGGCGTAGATCGAAAATCTATCGGGCATGTAGCCGCCGATAAATAAATTATAAAATGCCGGGATCAGTTTTCTCCAGGCAAGATCGCCAAAGCCTCCGAAAATTACAATATTGGCTGGTGTGGTTTTAAAACTCATCGGGTAAAAGTTTATGGTCAACCGTTCATCATGTATAATGCTTCAAATGTGAACGCTGCAATATGATTTTTTGTTTGTTGTGTTTTAAGAAGCCGGAGTCCAGTCTGTATGAAAGGAACCTGTTTTATCAATACGCTCATAAGTATGAGCGCCAAAATAATCGCGTTGCGCCTGTATAAGATTGGCAGGTAAGCGTTCCAGCGTATAAGCATCAAAATAATTCAGGGCAGATGAAAAAGCCGCAGTGGGCATACCGGCATTCATTGCAGCTTTAATGGTATTTACCAGCCCGGCTCTTTTTTCTTTAAGCACTGGTATAAAGATTTCAGATGCAATAATGTTATTAAGATCGGGTTGCTGGCTAAAAGCTTTATACAGGTCATTCAGTAACAGCGAGCGGATAATACATCCGGCCCGCCAAACTTTAATTACAGTAGGGAGGTGAATATCGTATTTGTATGTATTGGACGCAAGAGCTAATAATTCAAGTCCCTGCCCGTAAGCCATCATTAGCCCAAAATGCAGGGCATCCCTGCAGTCGTTTTTAAGCGTTTCAATATCAGCTCCTGCAGTTTTGTTTTGATGATCGTAAAATTTCGAAAGCTGTACCCGTTCCTCTTTAAGCGAGGACAAATAACGCATCGTAACCGATACATCAATAGTAGGAAGGGGCACGCTTAGCTGCATGGCGTTCTCGGATGTCCATAATCCTGTTCCCTTTTGCTGGGCCTTATCCAGTATCATATCTATCAGGTCGTTTCCGGTTTCGGGATCTTTAAACTGAAATATATTGGCAGTGATCTCTATGAGATAGGATTGTAAGGCGCCTTCATTCCAGCTTTTGAACAATTCATGAAATTCGTTGTTGGTTACCCCCTCATTTTTTAATAATCCGTACACTTCGCTGATCATCTGCATTACCGCATACTCAATCCCGTTATGTACCATTTTTACATAATGGCCGGCTGCGCCATTGCCCATGTAAGCTACACAAGGTTCGTTGTCTGCCTTTGCTGCTATTGCTTCCAATATACTTTGCACCAGGGTATAACTTTCTTTGTTACCACCGGGCATCATGCTGGGGCCAAATCTTGCGCCTTCTTCACCGCCCGAAACCCCCATCCCTATAAAATGGATCCCGGAACCCTGCAGTGTATCGTATCTTCTTTGCGTATCTGTAAAATGAGAGTTTCCTCCGTCAATCAAAATATCACCTTTGCTGAGGTTAGGCAGCAACTCTTCTATAACGCTGTCTACAATTTTACCGGCGGGCACCAGGAACATAATGATCCTCGGTGTTTGCAGGTTCTGGATCAGCTCTAAAGAAGAGGCGGCTGTTGTTACCGGCCGTGTGCCTGCTTCTTCTGTCATTCTTTTGCGCTGGTCTTCACTGCGGTCATATCCGCACACATTAAACCCATGATCAGCAATGTTTAGAACTAAATTCCGACCCATGGTACCAAGACCGATCATACCAAAATGAGCATTCATAAATTTTTTTTTAAAGATAGTACAGCATTAATG
Organism: Niabella sp.; assembly: GCA_047606125.1. GTDB lineage: Bacteria > Bacteroidota > Bacteroidia > Chitinophagales > Chitinophagaceae > Niabella. Next base: position 5,465 of record JASGEW010000029.1, read on the forward strand.
AAATCTTAAAATATTATGTAACGTTAGCACAATTTTATATCCTTCGTCGTGGTTTACGATGAATTTCGTTATTTTCACATTACGAACGGATATATATAAAGATCAATTTTAAGAAACGTAAAAGATTAGCATTGTACAATGTTTAGTAAAAACGCAATCCAGGTTCTGGGGGTATTTGTATTTTTTTTATATTCCTGCGGAAATAACACAGTCCCCAAAAAAACGAATGTTTTAAACAGGAACCTTCCGCACAGTAATGCATCCGCAAATAAGCAGCCTCAGCAAACGCAATCAAATCAAACTGTTTTTACCAGGCCGGAACAAGTAACCCGCAATGCACCCACCGATAATAAACCTTCGGAAAATACAAGACCGCAAAGAGTATACGAAAAGCCCGAACCACCCGAAAATACGGAGGCAAGCTCTTCACAACTGGCCTATCGTTCGCCTCAATATTACCGGCACATTGCCGATAGTATCCAATATTATGCAAAGACAACCTATGAGAAGAATATTGATGTGATCGCTGGTCAGCTTACACAAAATCCTTCTCAAAAGAAAAATCCCGCAGTAAACTCGCAATGGTATGCTTCGGTAAATTTTAATATCAGAAAACCTAATTTTGTGGTGTTGCACCATACCGCTCAGAATTCAGTAGATCAGACCTTATTTACCTTTTCTATATCCAGAACCGGTACCAGCGCACACTATGTTATTGGACGGGATGGAGTGGCGTATCAGCTCTTAAACGATTATGTGCGGGCGTGGCATGCAGGCTCAAGTAAATGGGGCAATATTACTGATATGAACTCGTGCAGCCTGGGCATTGAAATGGATAATAATGGCGAAGAGCCGTTTTCAGATGCGCAAATAACCGCACTGATTAAATTACTCGGCTATCTGAAAGACCAGTATGATATACCGCAAGCCAATTTTATTGCCCATTCCGATATAGCTCCTGAGCGAAAAAGCGATCCCAGTAAGTATTTCCCCTGGAAACGGCTTGCAGATGCGGGCTTCGGTTATTGGTATGATGCGAATAATTTACAAACCCCGCCTGCTGATTTTAATGCCCTGCTTGCATTAAGGGTTATTGGTTACGATATAAGAGACCAGGCTGCCGCTATAAAAAAATTCAAACTGCATTACGTGCAAAACGATATATCGCCTACTCTCACTGATTACGATAAAAAGGTATTATATTCAATTTACAGAAAATTTTAGCGCAAAACCATCTGCCTGTCGGCATCTAAACGGATCAGTATGAAAAGAAGAATAGTGAACGTTAGCAAAGACGTGCCTCCATAACTTATCAGGGGCAGCGGAATACCAATTACCGGTGCCAACCCGATGGCCATACCAATATTTACAGATATATGAAAGAAAAACACCGAAGCAACCCCGTAAGCATAGCATCGGCTGAAGGCGCTCCGTTGCCGTTCGGCCACAACTATGATCCGAAACAGTAATAACAAATACAGTCCTAACAGGGTGGCGCTGCCAATAAACCCGAACCCTTCCCCAATAGTGTCGAAGATGAAATCGGTACGCTGCTCAGGCACAAAACCATAGCGTGTTTGCGTTCCGCTTAAAAGGCCTTTTCCTGTAATACCGCCGCTGCCTACTGCAATCTTTGATTGCTTTACGTTATAATCCGCCGTATTTTTTTGCTTCCCGGTCTTAGCATCAATCTGACCTTCGCCTTTTAAATATTCTTCCGGTATATCTTTTCCTATCGTGCTGAAAATACGTTCCACCTGGTGTTTTTCAAATACATGTGTAAATAAAAACGGCACTCCAAAGCGCTGCACACCCACGCAAAGCAGCCACACCAGCACTATTTTTATCAGCACACTCCTGTTCCGTTTGATCTGCCTTCTGAAAAGAAATATAATAATACCTGTAAGAACGGTTAAAATGATGGCCAGCACATTTTTATCCATCAGCAATGTTGCCACAACCAATACTGCTACAGCAAAACCAACTATAATATATATGGGGGGCAGGCCTTCTCTGAACATAACCAGGAAAAAAGCAAAAAACACAAGCGCCAAACCGGTTTCGCTCTGCAAAATAGTAAGCGCAGCCGGCGCCAAAGTAATCCCCGCTGCAATGAGCTGGGATTTTGGACGGCTGAAATCCATTTCGGGTAACGACAGGTATTTTGCCAGGGCCAATGCAACACTGATTTTACAGAACTCAGCGGGCTGAAACTGGAAGCCGCCTATACGGATAATAGACTCTGTACCCTTTACAGATGAGTGGAACGGAAACACCAGTAATAATAAAAATATGCCGGCTGCATACCACAGATTTGCTGTGGCCGGGAAGAATTTGCTATCTGTAAGCAGGATGAACAATCCCAGCACCATTGCCACGCAGGCAAAATAAAACTGCTTGCTGTAATCAGTTTTATAGCTCAGGAAACTTTGCAGCACCGGGTCGCCATCCTTATAGGTTACAGCAAAAATGGCTAACAGGCCTATCGATAATAATACCAGGTAAAGTATTATTAAAGTGTAATCTACCCCTTTCGATATTTGTACATTATTACGCTGGTTCATTTCAGCCTGCTATCTTAAATTTTGATCTTTTAAAATTCTTTTCGTCAGTATTAAGCGTTGCCACCAAAGAGTCGGAACGCTTTCTTTCTTCTCTTTTCTTATTATCCGGCTTATTATTCGCTGCTGCTTTTTGCTGTTTCTCCTGTGCCGCTTTTATCGCAGCAGAATCAGATTCCACATTTTTTCGCCCTTTTAAAAAGGGTTTTAACTTTGAGCTGTCGTTATATGCGTTCAGCCACGCCACAGCCCTCATTGAATCAGTAAAGTATTGCAATCTCGGAATATAGGATGGCAGGATATTCGCATTCGAGATCCGCTCTAAATCGGCCTTACTCTTATTCGTTAAAGAATCCAGCAGGTATTTTTCCAGTATGATCCTGGCAATAGGACCTGCCCAGGTAGCGCCGAAGCCGGCATTTTGAACAACCACCGCCACTGCAATTTTGGGATTTTCCTTTGGTGCAAAGCAAACAAACATGGAGTTATCTTTTAAAGATATCTTTTTATGATCCAGAAAAATGGCATTTTGTGCGGTACCGGTTTTGGCGCACACATTAATGCCTGGAATTTGCACCACTCTTGCCGTACCCTGCGTTACTACATCGTGCATACCATCTATAACGGTGTTATAAGCCTCATCAGAAATATGTGTGAGCACGTCATGCTTTTTACGATACTTATTCATAAATGCGGTATCAGTAATGGTTTCATTTTCGATACTGTCTACAAAGTGCGGGGTATAATAATATCCTTTATTGGCAATAATGCACATTGCATTGGCCAGCTGCAGCGGCGTGGCCGTCATTTTATCCTGTCCTATTCCGAGGGTAAGATTGGTACAGGAGTTCCAGGAGCCCCTGTTCTCTTTATCATAATCCTGTATAGTAGGGATATTAGCGCGGTCTTCACTGGGCAGGTCTACACCCAGTCTTACACCCAATCCTAATTTATGCATATAATCGGCCCACTTTTCAAATCCCTTTCTTACACCTCCCATAGCAGGATTGTCAACCGTAAGCCTGTAAGTATTTACAAAAAAAGAATTACAGGAGTGTGCAATCGCCAACCTAAGGTTAGCTGCATGGCCGGCCCATGCTTCAAGGCATCCAACCCTCCTGCCACAGGCATAATAACCACCCCGGCAGGGATAACCCGAAGCCGGGGTAATCACACCTTCGTCTAAAGCAACCAGGGCGCCTAAAGGTTTAAAAGTAGAACCGGGAGGATATTGTCCTTTAATAGCCCGGTTAAGTAAGGGCGCCTTAACATCCAGTGCCAGCTTTGCGTAATTGCTGTTTTTACCGGGCCCGGTTAAATCGTTGGGGTTGAACAAAGGACCGGAAGCCATTGCTAATACGCCGCCGGTTTTAGGATCAAGCGCCACAACCGCGCCCATTTTATTATTAATGAGCTTTTCGGCCAACACCTGCAGCTCCACATCTACAAAGGTTTTCAGGCCGCGCCCGGCTACGGCAGTTGTATCAAACTCCCCGTTTTCATAATGTCCCACCAGCCGGTTCTTATTGTCTTTTATCATGTATTCCACACCGCGCTGCCCCATCAATACTTTTTCATAGCTAAACTCAAGCCCGTTTTTGCCGCTGTAATCGCCCATGCGGTAGTAACCGCCCGATCGCTCAATATCTTTCGGAGACACTTCCCCGATATAACCAAGAAAATTAGCTCCTACATTAAAAGGATAGGTTCTGATGGGCCTTGCCTGCAAATTGAATCCTGTATAACGCCAGCTGTTTTCTTCAAACCGGGCCTGTAATTCAGGTGTTAATAACGATAAAAATATAGAGGGCCGTACCCGGGAGTTTTTTACGACAGCATCCACAATTTTTTGCCTGAACTCAGCAGTGTCAATACCCATTAAATGGCAAAAGCCTAATGTATCTATATTTTTTACTTCGGCGGGTGTAACCATCAGGTCGAACATGATGGTATTATTTAAAATGGGCTTTCCTTTACGGTCGAAAATAATGCCGCGTTCCGGGTAAACGATCTTGGCAAATACCGCATTATCCATTGCCAACTGGTGATATTTTCTGCCAAAGATCTGCAGGTTCACCAATTGCGCCAATATCACTATAAACACAGCTAAGAAGATAGCGCGTATAATATAACTTCTCGACTGATTGAATACGGACATACTAAAATTTCGGGAACTTTTTTGTGATTGTGTTGCAAAGGTAGGTTGACAGGGCGATAAGTTTAAAGGTTTAAAAGTTTTTATACTTGGCAGATGGCGAATGGGAAGACGGCATTGACCATAAACTGGCGGCCATGTCTTTACCAGCAACCTCGCTACGCCGTATTGTACCTGAATTTGAGCTTTCTCGGGAATATTAATTCTGCTATTACGATCATCAGCATGCTGATAGCTGTTGATATAATCACTTTCATCAGGAAGTGGATAAAAGACCCGAATGAAAGCCATTCCAGTAACAGCAGGCAGGTATTATGGCAAAATGAAAGAATGAGCGCGTACAACAGATAGGCTTTCCAGCCCATTGCTTTGGGAGAGGGCTCTTTATAGCTGAACTCTGTTGCATCCTTGGGCGCAAAAAGATTAATAACCAGCGGCCTTAAATAGGCCACCAACGTACAGGCAGCTGCATGCAATCCCGGAGTAACTGTGTAATAATCAATTGTAAAACCCAGCAAAAAACCCAATACCAGTACCCAGCCCCGTTTAATATAAAACGGCAGCCACAGGATAAAAAGGAAATAAATACAGGGGGCGATCAGCTCATGCAAATGAGGCATTACATTCAATACATATACCTGCAAAAAAACAAACAGGATAAACCGTATGATATTTCTCACGAGGTCACTCATTTTGCTCCTCCTTTTTTATCAATCAGATCCTGGGTCTGCTTACTTAGCTGTCTTTGCTCGTTCATACTCAGATTTTCCACAACAAAGACCTGCTGCAGATTGGTAAGATTAGCAGTGGGCCTGATCTTTAAAATGAAAAAGTTGCTTGATTTATCCCTGAGCACCGTTGATACCGTTCCTACCATTTTTCCGGGAGGAAAACTCAGCGAGTAATTCCCGGTCATGATGGTATCGCCTTTGCGAACCGAATCTGTTTTAGGAATATTATTTAATGTCAGCTCATTAGGTGAATGCCCATCCCAGCTGAGCATGCCCGCAGAACCGGTCCGCTTTAACTGAACGCTTAATTTATTAACCACATTCAGCAAACTCATTATTTCACTGAAATCCTTACCGGTATTTACCACTTTGCCCACCAAACCGCCATTTGAGCTGAACACGCCCATATCGTCCGCTATACCGCTGCTGCTGCCGCGGTTGATCTGTAAATAATTTTTATCGCTGTTTACAGTACTATATAAAACCGTAGCGCTCCTCCAAACATACTGACGGGTGCTATAGGCAGTATCATTATGCAAGGTATCTTTTACTACTGTTGTTCCGGAGTCGGTTTTTACAAAATTCTGATTGAGCAGATTCAATAAAGAATCATTCATTTTATGAATGCGCCGGTTCTCTTCCTGCATCGTGAAGAAATCTTCGAGTGCGTTATACTTTTTGTTAAAATAAGAAGTAATACCACCAGCCACACCAAGTCCCTTTGCCTTATGCGATCTGTTATAGGTAAACAGAGAATAAAGGCAAATGATCTCCAGTAGTATAAAAAAAATAAAAACGGAGAAACGCCGGATGAACAAAAAGATATTACGCATGTAAGTTGGAGAGTTGACAGTTGTCGGATGACAGATAAAAATTTAAGGTTTTCGTTTCTTGTTTAACTATTGAACGTGGAACCTGAAACTTGCAACCAGAAACCAGCAACTTATACTATCTCATCACAAACGGGTATCTGTCGTAGTTCTGCAGCGCAATGCCGGTTCCCCGCACCACACTTTTTAGTGGATCGTCGGCTATATGCACAGGAAGCTTGATCTTTTGGCTTAATCTTTTATCAAGCCCCCTTAACAAAGCACCACCCCCTGTCAGGTACAGGCCGCGACGATAAATATCGCTTGCCAGCTCAGGCGGTGTTTGTTCCAGCGCCTTTAAAATAGCTTCTTCAATTTTAAATATACTTTTATCCAGCGCTTCTGCCACTTCCTGGTAGCTTACCATAATTTGTTTGGGAATACCTGTTACCAGGTCGCGGCCATTTACGGGGATATCGTCCGGTGGATTATCCAGGTCCTTCATGGCTGCCCCTATTTGAATCTTAATCTGCTCGGCAGTGCGCTCCCCGATCAAAAGGCTGTGATACCTTCTTAAAGCTTCCATAATATCGGCAGTAAACTCATCACCGGCTATACGGATACTCTGATCACAAACAATACCGGCCAGCGCAATTACGGTAATGCCGGTGGTTCCCCCGCCAATGTCAATGATCATATTTCCCACGGGCTCTTCCACATCAATACCGATCCCCAATGCAGCAGCCATTGGTTCATGTATCAGGTAAACTTCTTTGGCGCCCGCCTGTTCCGCACTGTCTCTTACCGCACGTTTTTCCACTTCGGTAATGGACGAGGGAATACAGATCATCATCCTCCAGCTCGGCGGGAAAAGTGGTTTTTTGGGATAAACCAGCTTAATAAGCTCCCTTATCATCAATTCCGCAGCATTAAAATCGGCAATAACCCCGTCTTTCAAAGGTCTTACAGTACGGATACTTTCGTGCGTTTTTTCATGCATCATTAAAGCCCGTTTGCCAACTGCTAATACTTCTTTAGGGTTATTTCGGTTAAGTGCCACTATACTTGGCTCATTTACAGCCACTTCATCATTATGTATAATCAGGGTATTTGCAGTACCCAAATCCATTGCTATTTCCTGAGTAAACCAGTTAAAAAGTCCCATTCTTTTCTATATTCAAAATTGTGTTGGCAAAGGTGGCGTAATTTCCCGAAAGTAACAAAGCAAATACATTAAATCGCCTTATTTTTCGCGTACTTTACTTTATTAACATAATTTTTAAATCGTTTGTTCTTCAGCCCTGAAGCCCTTTGCCGGTATAGGGCGATTTTTCCTTTTTCGGAGGAATCCTTTACAATAAATACGTTCCGTTCTCTCAACCTGAATGATCAAAACCGAATGAAAAATTTTATGTACGTTTGCGGATAAACAATTAAAATGGCGTTAAAAGATATACAATCAACCGGTAATAAAGATACCCGAAGTGGTTTTGGGGATGGCATTGTGGAAACAGCCCGCAAAAACGAAAATATTGTTGCGCTTACTGCAGACCTGCTGGGTTCAATGAAGCTGAACCAGTTTATAAAAGAATTTCCTGAAAGATTTGTACAATGTGGTATTGGAGAGGCGAATATGATGGGGGTTGCTTCCGGGCTGAGCATTGGGGGAAAAATTCCTTTCACAACTACTTTTGCTAATTTCAGTACCGGCCGTGTGTATGATCAGATAAGACAGTCTATTGCCTACAGCGGTAAAAATGTGAAGATATGCGCTTCACACGCCGGGGTAACATTAGGAGAAGACGGCGCTACCCACCAGATACTGGAAGATATAGGATTAATGAAAATGTTGCCGGGTATGACAGTGATCGTGCCTTGCGATTATACACAAACGAAAGCGGCCACACAGGCAATTGCCGATTACCAGGGTCCCGTATACCTGCGTTTTGGCCGCCCCAGCTGGCCTGTTTTCACTAAGGAAGAAGATTTCAAAATTGGTAAAGCCCAGTATTTTTCAGAAGGAACAGATGTTACGATTTTCGCCTGCGGCCACCTGGTATGGAACGCCATACAGGCCGGCGCCGCACTCGAAGAAAAAGGCATCAGCGTGGAAGTGATCAACATCCACACCATTAAACCGCTGGATGAGGAAGCGGTTCTTAACTCTATTAAAAAAACCAAATGCGCTGTAACTGCCGAAGAGCATAATGTTATTGGAGGTATGGGCGATATGATTGCACAATGCGCTGCCAAACATTTCCCTGTTCCGATTGAATTTGTGGGCACCCAGGACACTTTTGGAGAAAGCGGCACCCCTAAAGAGCTCCTGAAAAAATATAAGCTGGATGTACCGGATATTATTGCCGCCGCTGAAAAAGTAATGGCACGCAAATAAAATGCATATACGCCTGTATTTATTCAAAAAAGAACATTTGGATTAAAATTTAAACAAGTTCAATAAACCCGCGGTTCATCTCCGTGGGTTTATATTTTTATGGTGGTAAAAAATATTTGTAATCCGGGTATTAAACCTTTTTATGGACAGCTCGTCAGATAAATCAGATTAATGCATTCCAAAGGCCTTACAGATGAAGCGCTTTTATCTCTTTTTCGTGACCCGCTCATGAAGGAGAAGGCTTTTTCCCAGATCATTACTAAATATAAAGAAAAACTATACTGGCATATACGCAGGCTTATTATTGTGCACGAGGACACAGATGATGTGCTGCAGAATGTGTTTATTAAAATGTGGCGTGGGTTAGAAAATTTCAGAGAGGAAAGCAAATTATACACCTGGCTGTACCGCATTGCCACCAACGAAAGCATTACCCACCTGCAGAAACAGCAAAAAATACGGTACTTCGAAAACAATAACACGAATATTGATTTGCAGGAAAAGATAAAGGCTGATGAATACTTTGATCCCGCCCGGCTGGAATGGAAACTCCAGCTGGCCATACAAACGCTTCCCGGGCAGCAGAAGATCGTATTCTCCCTCCGGTATTTTGATGAAATGCCCTACAATGAAATGAGCGAGGTATTACAGGTGTCCGCAGGCGCCCTGAAAGCAAGCTACCATCATGCGGCTAAAAAAATTGAGGATTACCTGCTGAATCATTAAACTTCTTACCCCCCGGATTGTCACATATACAGAGCTATGAACGACGAAGAAAACATATTTCCCACGCTTGATCGTCTTAAAAAAGAGGGGGTTTCCAGTACGGGTCCCTATCAGTTGCCCGGCCGCTATTTTGATGAACTGGAGCAGTATCTGCACACCGCTATTTACACAAATATCCCCGAAAAGGCTGAGTTAACTGAGTATCCCTTGCTCCAATCTATAAATAAAAAAATGCCGTTTACCCTCCCTGCAAACTATCTTTCGGAAACACAGATGCTTCCGGATATTCCCGTTCCCTATAAAATTCCTGGTCAATATTTTAAAAGTGTTGAACAGCGGGTCTTAAAAAAATTAAAAATCGCAGCTGCCTGTAAAATATCCCCGGTCAGGTACTGGTATAAAATAGCTGCTGCGGCTATGATCACAGGAGCCATTGCATGGGGTGCTTACCAATATATCCATAATATAGCATTAGAAAATACACCCCCGGTTTATACCGACAGAAATATTGAAAACATCAGCAGCGAAGAGCTTTCTAATTTCGTTGAAGATGAAAACAACCTGAATATTGATGTTCCCAGCCGGGCTATGGACGAAAACCGGATTTTTAAAAACGTAAGCAGCAGTGAACTGCGGAACTTTCTGGATGATCCTGGTAATGACGAAAAGAATGCATTTATAAATTAAATGAAGTATTTTAAGATCATATTATTGTTTTTCTTCAGTGTGCTTTATGTGGCTTTACAGGCCCAGTCGTCCTCAAAAAAAATCGACGAGCTATTTATGCAATACCTGAATCAGCAATTAGCATTAACACCTTCGGAAACAGGACAGGTAAAGCCGCTGTTAAAAAGCTACCTCAATGAACGAAAGAAAATTTCAAAAGATTATACAGATCCTTTAGACCGGGAAGAGCAGGTTGTAGCGCTTAAAATAAAATACCGGAAGAAGCTTTCTCCAATTTTAGGTATGCAAAAAGCCAATCAGTTCTTTTCGCACGAACAAACGTTTAGAAGGAAAATCAAAGAAGAGTTAAAAGAAAGAAAAAAGACCGGAGATTAAATCAACGTTTAAACTTTTATTAGAAAAAATCAGAAAAAATTTTTTTTGAACAAAAGTATTTCCTACTTTTGTTCCTGGTGTTTTTCATAGGTTAGCAACGGCCAGCTCTTTTTAGGGCAGGCCTTTTTTTAAAGAAATAGCGGAATCCTCAATTCCACGAATAGACAGGGTTTTTTATATCGTGATAAAATAAAAATTGCCAGTCTTTCCCTTCCTGCGCCCACTGGGCCCTTAATTGCATCGCTTTTTTGCCATCGTAGTCGTATTTAGCTGCAAAACGGGTTTTCATTTGCGAAAGCTGGGGTGCATCATCTCCGCCAAAAAAAATAACTTCATCGTGTTCCTTAATCCATATAACCCTGTGAAATTTCGAATGCGCGCCGGTAACCTTATAACTGATGCCTGCTGCAATAACGCCTTCCATTTGTTCAGACAACACAATATTATCCGATTGCTGCAGTATCTCAAGCGCTTCACTATGATAGGACGGAGCCCCTTTTTCTAATGCATATTCCAGCTCCTGCTGCTGGATATAATAGGTTGCGTTTTCAAAACTGAGTTGCCTGGTGTAAGGATTGATCAAACCACCCGCATGATCTTTATGCAGATGGCTCATAATTACCATAGTGATGTCATCTGCGTTAATGCCCTGTTCTCTCAGGTTTTTATACAGTTGAAACTGATCATCGCTGTCGATCAGACCCAGTCCTGTATCCAGTAAAATAATCTCATTATGGGTAATTACAATAAAGGGCTGGATCTCTACCAGGAGACTGCCGTTTCTGCTACCCGTCATTTCATCTTCGCTTAAATTAAATGGAATAAATTGTTTGGAAGCATCTACAGTAAAAGCGCCTTCGGAAAGAGGAATAATTTTCATGTAGGCAAAAATAGATTTAATGATCCATTTGTTTCAAACACTTCATTAAATCCACACCCCTCCCCAGCACCGGCTTAAAGATGTCGCCGAGTTTGTCAACCCGCCGGGGAAGCGTGTTTATATCAAATTGAGAGGGATGCAGTCCTTTCTTTACTTCTTTCCAATCCAGCGGAGCCGAAACCGTTGCCCCTTTTTTGGGGCGCACACTATAAGCGCTTGCTATTGTTTGCCCTTTCCTGTTTTGAAGATAATCTACATATATTTTATTATTACCGCGTTTTTTAAGATTACGTTCGAGGGTTGTAAAGTCTGGCAGTAATGCCGTAATCTTCATAGCTGTTAAATGGGCAAAAATTTTCACCTGCTCATAATTATATTTATTGCCCATTGGCACGAATATATGCAACCCCGATGCGCCGGAAGTTTTGCAAAATGATTTTACCCCGCACGCTTCTAATACCTGCCTGGCAGCCAGCGCTACCTCGATCACCTGCTCAAACGTATTCTTTTCAGAGGGATCTATATCAATGATCATATAGGTAGGGTATTCCATTTTCCTGATCGTGCTGTTCCAGGGATTCATTTCAATGCAGCCCAGGTTGGCCAGGTATAAAAGGGTAGCTTTATCATTACAAACAATATAATCGATATTTTTCTGGTTGCTTTCAGAAAACACTTCCACCGATGTTACCCATTCAGGAGCGGTATCTCCTGCATCCTTTTGGTAAAAACTTTCTCCCTTAATACCATTGGGATAACGGTTCAGGCTCTCGGGCCGGTCTTTCAGGTAAGGTAAAATATATGGATGCATCTGCTCGTAGTACCGTACCAGGTCTCCTTTGGTATATCCTTCTTCGGGCCAGTATATTTTATTTTGATTGGTAAGCTTTACGGTCTTTCCGCCTGCGTTCACCAGGCGGTCGTTTTCAGATCCGGCAGCAGGCCGGTTTGTTTTACTTTTTGCCACCGGCGCTGTGCCTTCTTTTTGCTTTAAGCTTTTAGCCTTCTTCTTAATTGCCATAGTTTTTTCATTTTCAGGAATAGTTACTGCAGTTGCCGCTTTATCAATACGCAGGCCCATAAATACCGGGTGCCGGAAAATATGATCTGCAGTAAGCTCGCTGAATTTAATATTGCAAACCAGCCCGGGCGCTACCCAGGTAGCCGGCATATTGGTTTTAGGGGTATCTGCAAACGGTGAAGCAGCCCTTATAAGCGGCTTCAATTTATTGTATATTTCCATTAAAGACCGTTCGTTAAAACCCGTTCCGGTATGCCCGGCGTACACAAGTTTTTTATCCTTATACCGGCCAAGGATCAACGCCCCAAATTTTTTCCTGGAGCCCCGCGGCGCTGTAAATCCTGCAATAATTGCTTCTTCGGTGTTATGATGTTTGATCTTTAACCAGTCTTTACTGCGGCAGCCCTCAATGTAATGCGCGCTTGTCCGTTTGCCGATAATACCTTCCAGGTTATTTTCCTTAGCCGCCTCAAAAAAACCGGTCCCGTCTTTTACGATATGATCGCAGTATTTAACAAAATCATTTTCTTTTAAAGCTTCTTTTAACAGCATCTTGCGCTCCACATTTGATAACGATTCGGTACTGTAGCCATTCAAATATAACAGGTCAAATACGTGATATACTAACGGCACATCCGGGTTTTCAGAAAAATGCTGCAGCGTTTGAAAATCCGGCAGCCCCTTTTCATTATAGGCTACTATCTCTCCATCCAGGATCATTTCATGCGATTGATGTTGCAGGGCTTCGGCAACGGGAGGAAACTTCTCAGCAAAGGACAAGCCATTACGGGAGTATAATCTAAAGTTGCTGCCCACTTCCGCAATAGCACGATAACCATCCCATTTTATTTCGAAGATCCAGTCAGCATCATCAAAAGGCGTTCCGCCCGGGCTTGCCAGCATAGGATGTATAAAATTTTTAAACTTTTTTTCGCCGGGCAGGTAGTTAGGGTATTTTTTTACAGCCCGCGATTGCTCGGGGACTTTTTTTTTACAGCAGCTTTTTCCTGAACAGCCCTGGTCACTTTAGAAGATTGATCGGTAAACTTTTCAGCATCATACTTTGTCTTTACCGCATACGCATCCTTGTGTTTAATAAGCAACCAGGCATTGCCGGCATCATCGGTTTTCATCTTCACCAGGGCAAATTCCCCGTTAAGTTTTTTACCATGCAGGATAAACTTTATTGAACCGTTTTTAAGCTCGTTTAATAATATAGTTTCGTCTTTTTTGCGCGGCTCTTTCAGCAAAGCCTCATAGGTTCCTTCATCCCAGATCTCTACTTCACCGGCGCCATAATTACCCTCGGGTATCGTGCCCTCAAAGGTTCTGTAATCATAGGGATGGTCTTCCACCATCATGGCCAGCCTTTTATCTGCCGGGTTCAGAGACGGGCCTTTGGGCACCGCCCAGCTTTTTAAAACACCTTCCATTTCCAGCCTGAAGTCGTAATGCAGGCGGGTGGCGGCATGCCGCTGGATCACAAACCGCAGCTTTTTATTTCCTTTGGTTACTTTTCCGGACGGCTCGGCAGTAGCGTTAAAATTTCTTTTCTTTTTATAAGTACTTAAAGTTGCCATGATCAGGATACTTTCTTTTTAGCGGAAAGACTGGCTTTCAATTGTTCCATCAGGTCTTTCGATTTAATATGCGCTACACGCAGTTTAGGCGTTACTACTTTTTTACCTTTTGCTTTTGCGGCAATGATCTTCATTAATTTCTCGGAATACGTGTTTTTATATGCCGATATATCGAACTTTTCGGCCAGTTGCTCAATTAAGGTAACAGCCATTTTCAATTCAGCAGGTTTTACTGCCCGCCTGGGAATGGAAAGGTCGGAGGTTTTCCTGATCTCTTCCTCATACCTGATCCGCTGAAAAAGAATAATATCGTTATAAACACGTAAAATGCCCAATACCTCTTTATTGCGCATGACGAATGTGCCCACTCCGGCCATTTTTGTTTTTTTCAATGCTTCTGCCAAAAGGGTATAAGCAGCCTCGCCATTCTTCGCAGGCTCAAGAAAATAGGGGGTTTCAAAATAAATGGTGTCTATTTCCTCTTCTTTTACAAAACTTTCTATTGTAAGGATCCTGCTTTTTTCAGGGCTTGCTTTTTCGAAATCTTTTTCATCCAGCACCACATATCTTCCGTCATAATCGTAGGCCTTTACAATATTGCTCCATGCTACCTCTTTCCCTGTTTTTTCGTTCACCCGCTTAAAACGGATGTTACTATGATCTTTTTTATCAAGCATATCAAGATCAAGATTACTTTCTTCCGTGGCCGGATATAATTTCACCGGTATATTCACCAGTCCAAACCCGATAGATCCTGTCCATATTGCTTTCATGATAAAGGCATTTACATGATCAGGGAACAAAATTGATACCAAAGGGATTAAAGCCTCATAATTTCATAACTTGGCCTGCCGTAACCTTAAAAAATAATAAAAAATATGCACATGAATAAATTATTGTTGCTGGCAGTTTGTATGGGTACCTGTTTCAACGCTTCGGCCCAGAAGAGCCAGGCCGGCAATCCGGTATTTCCCGGGTGGTATGCCGATCCCGAGGCAGCCGTATTTAGCAACACTTACTGGATCTTCCCAACCTATTCCGCTCCTTACGGGCAGCAGGTGTTTTTAGATGCCTTTTCCTCAAATAACCTGGTGCAATGGCAAAAACATGAAAAAGTGCTGGACACTGCTTCTGTAAAATGGGCCAAACGCGCCATGTGGGCACCTGCTATTGTGGAGAAGGATAAAAAATATTTCCTGTTTTTTGCAGCAAATGATATTCAGAACAACCAGGAGACGGGCGGAATTGGTGTGGCCGTTTCCGAAAAGCCCGAAGGCCCGTACAAAGATTATCTGGGCAAACCGCTGGTAGATAAATTTTACAACGGTGCACAACCCATTGACCAGTTTGTTTTTAAAGACAAAGATGGGCGGTATTATATGTATTACGGCGGCTGGCGTCATTGCAATATAGCGCAGCTAAAAAGCGATTTTACAGGTTTTATTCCTTTTGCCGATGGTTCCACATTTAAAGAAATAACGCCGGAAAAATATGTGGAAGGCCCCTTTATGTTTATCAGGAACGGGAAATATTATTTTATGTGGTCAGAGGGTGGCTGGACGGGGCCCGATTACAGCGTGGCTTATGCCATTGCAGATGCACCGCTGGGGCCCTTTAAGCGAATCGGCAAAATACTGCAGCAAAACCCGGCCATCGCAACAGGTGCAGGCCATCATTCTGTGCTTAAGATGCCCGGCAGGGATGCCTATTATATCGTTTATCATCGCAGGCCCCCCGGCGAAAAAGACGGCAACTCGCGGGTAGTTTGCATTGACAAAATGGAGTTTGACAGGAATGGTTTTATTAAACCTGTTACCATTACCAATGAAGGCGTTCGTGCGCAGGAAATAAAATAATTGTACTGATTACAATTATTATTTGATTTTTTATCTATTTTAGCAACTAAATTTTTATGCTGCCATGCTTCAGGATGCTTTTGTAATTGGCCTTGACTACGGATCCGATTCGGTAAGATCGGTGATTTTAAACGCACGGAATGGGGAAGAAATTGCCGCTTCGGTTTTTGAATATCCCCGCTGGAAAAAGGGGCTGTACTGTAATGCTGATGAAAACAGGTTTCGTCAGCATCCGCTCGATTATATAGAAGGGCTTGAATTTACTATTCGGGAAGCCTTGCAAAAGGCAGGGCCGGATATTGCAAAAAATATCAAAGGGATCTCTGTAGATACTACCGGCTCCACGCCTGTTGCCGTGGATAAAACCGGTACTCCGCTTGCATTACAGGCTGCGTTTGCGGATAATCCCAATGCCATGTTTGTGCTTTGGAAAGATCACACTTCCATAAAAGAAGCGGACGAAATAAATAAGCATGCGGCAACATTCGACATGAACTACCTGCAATATGTCGGTGGTATCTATTCCAGTGAATGGTTCTGGGCAAAGCTGTTACACGTATTTCGGGAAGATGAGCAGGTTAGAAACGCCACTGCAAGCTGGGTGGAGCATTGCGACTGGATCCCGTTTTTATTAACCGGCGGCACCGATGTAAAAAATATTAAGCGCGGCGTTTGTGCTGCCGGTCATAAAGGCCTGTGGGCAGCAGCATTTAACGGGTTCCCTCCCAACCGTTTTTTTGCGTCGCTTGATCCTTTGCTGGACGGTTTTACAGCCAAACTTCCCGCCGAAACTTTCGCTGCTGATGAAGCAGCCGGAAAGCTTTCGTCTGAATGGGCCGAAAAACTGGGCTTATCTGCAGATGTGATAGTGGGCATTGGCGCTTTTGATGCGCACATGGGGGCAGTAGGCGGCCAGATCGAGCCGTATTATTTAAGCAAGGTAATGGGTACTTCCACCTGCGATATGCTGGTCGTTCCGGTTAACGAATTTGGTGATAAGCTGGTAAGGGGTATTTGCGGACAGGTGCATGGTTCGGTAATTCCGGGAATGATCGGTCTTGAAGCCGGTCAGAGCGCGTTTGGTGATATTTATGCCTGGTTTAAAAACCTCATTTCCTGGCCATTGCAGTTTTTGAATGATGCCGGGCTGCAAACAAGTATTGAAGCTAAAATTATAAAAGAACTTTCTGAGGCGGCTGCAAAGCTGCCATTGCACGATGATGATGAGCTGGCGGTAGATTGGCTGAATGGCCGCCGCACACCCGATGCCAGCCAGTTGCTGAAAGGCGCTGTTATGGGCCTGAACCTGGGAAGCGATGCGCCTTCGATTTTTAAAGCACTGGTAGAGGCAAGCTGCTTCGGCGCACGTGCCATTGTTGACCGGTTTAACAATGAAGGCGTGCCCGTAAAAGGATTAATTGGCGTGGGTGGCGTGGCTAAAAAATCGGCTTACATTATGCAGGTAATGGCCGATGTAATGAACATGCCCATAAAAATTCACCGATCGGAACAAACCTGCGCCAGTGGTGCTGCCATGTTTGCCGCAACCGCTGCAGGTCTTTATCCAAAAGTGGAAGCTGCCATGCAGGCTATGGGGCAAGGTTTTGATACCGTATATAACCCTATACCGGAGCACGTGGAATATTATGCAAAACGCTTGAAAAAATACGAAGCATTCGGAAAATTTATAGAAGAAAATATTTAGTCCATGGACTATGAACCATGCTCAAATTATGAACTACAAATACATACGCGAAGCGGCTTACGAAGCCAACATGCAATTACCCAAACTGGGGCTGGTACTATTTACTTTTGGAAATGTAAGTACAGCAGACAGGAGTGGGGGTGTGTTTGCGATAAAGCCCAGTGGTGTGGCTTACGATGATCTTTCGCCCGAAAAAATGGTGATCGTTGATTTTGAGGGTAACACCGTTGAGGGGGTATTGAATCCCTCGTCTGATACCAAAACGCATGCGGTATTATACAAACAGTGGGAAAGTATTGGCGGTATTGTACACACCCATTCAACCTACGCAACAGCATGGGCACAATCGCAAAGAGATATTCCCATTTTTGGTACCACGCACGCGGACTATAATACGGTTGACATTCCCTGCGCGCCGCCCATGAGCGATGAAATGATCAAGGGGAATTATGAATATGAAACCGGTTTTCAGATCATCAATTATTTTAATGAGAAGCACTTGGATTACAGGGAGGTTGAAATGGTGTTGGTGGGTAACCATGCCCCGTTTACCTGGGGGAAAAATGCGGCAAAAGCAGTACACAACAGCGCTGTATTAGAACAGGTGGCAAAAATGGCTTTACTGACAGAGCAGATCAATCCGCAGGCACCACGGTTGAAAGAAGCTTTGATCAATAAGCATTATGAGCGCAAACACGGGCCGGATAGTTATTACGGGCAAAGTGGTGTATAGTGAGTTGACTGAGGACAGATGATAGTTGACAGGGTTACCTGGTCTGACCGTCCTCGGTCTGACCAGCCGGTAAGAATAGGGGCAATGCCATACTTGCCTGCTGCAAGCCGGTATTCCACGGTACAAGCGACTCCCGATAGCTATCGGAACAACACCGATGAGTAAGACTAAATAGTTGATAACAAAATAAAAAAACTCAATGATCGATTTAAAAAAACTGGAGGTTTGGTTTGCTACAGGCAGTCAAAACCTTTATGGCGAACAAACACTTATTGAAGTAGACCAGCACTCTAAAGAAATCGCTGATTATATTAATGACCATGCCGGCATTCCGGTTACCGTAGTATATAAAGGCACTTTAAAATCAACAGAAGAAATTTACGCATTTTGTGCAGACGCCAATCACAGCAACGATTGTATTGGCGTAATCACCTGGATGCACACTTTTTCACCGGCAAAAATGTGGATCAACGGCCTGAAGATTTTACATAAACCGCTGCTGCACTTCCATACGCAATACAACCAGGATATTCCATGGGGATCTATTGATATGGACTTTATGAACACCAACCAGTCGGCGCATGGCGACAGGGAATTTGGTTTTATGGTAAGCCGTATGCGTAAACGCCGTAAGGTGGTGGTGGGGCACTGGAAAGACGAAAATGCTATTGCCCGTATTGCAGTGTGGACAAGGGCTGCAGCAGGCTGGCACGACTGGCAGGGCGCTAAATATGTACGCTTTGGCGATAATATGCGCTATGTGGCCGTAACAGATGGAGATAAAGTTGAAGCAGAGCTGCGTTTTGGCTACAGCGTTAACACACATGGTATCGGCGATCTTGTAAAAGTTATCAATGAGATAAGTGATGCTGAAGTGGATACTTTGATTAAAGAATATTTTGACACTTACGAGATAATGGAAAGCCTGCATCCCCGCGGGCCGCAGTACCAGTCTTTACTAGATGCAGCAAAAATAGAACTGGGCTTAAAGCACTTTTTGGAAGATGGTAATTTTAAAGGGTACAGCGATACGTTTGAAGACCTGTATGGCATGAAGCAGCTGCCGGGCATCGGCTCGCAGCGCATGATGGCGGCCGGGTATGGCTTTGCCGGTGAAGGCGACTGGAAAACCGCGGCATTAGTTCGTGCCATGAAAGTAATGGGCGCCGGCCTGCCCGGTGGCAACAGCTTTATGGAAGACTATACGTATCATTTTGATCCTAAAAACTCGTTGGTGCTGGGATCGCACATGCTGGAGATCTGCCCATCTGTTGCTTCCGGAAAAATAAAAGCCGAAGTGCATCCTTTGGGAATAGGAGGCAAGGAAGATCCCGTACGGCTGGTATTTAATGCACCGGGCGGCCAGGCATTAAATGCCTCCCTTGTAGATATGGGCAACCGTTTCCGTTTGCTGGTAAATGAAGTAGAAGCCCTGGAGCCAACTAACGACCTGCCCAAACTGCCGGTGGCCCGTGTGCTATGGAAGCCATTACCCGATATGAACACGGGTTGTGCCGCATGGATACTGGCCGGGGGCGCGCATCATACAGGTTACTCGCAAAATCTTACGGCCGAGCATCTCGAAGATTTTGCCGATATGGCCGGTATTGAGTTTACGCTTATTGGCAAAGGCACCGGTTTATATCATTTCAAGAACGAGCTTCGCTGGAGCGATGTCTATTATCAGTTGAATAAATCTTAAAAAAAAATGGGTTATACGTTTCATTAATTGGTTATATTAGCACACTTTTTATAAAAATTTTAATTGCTGGTCATCATGAGTAATAATTTAGGCACACTGGACTACGTTGTTTTTTTTGTATATTTTATCCTGGTAGCATCTTACGGTTATTGGGTTTATATGCGCAAGAAAAAAGCGACGGTGTCTGCTTCGCACGACTATTTTCTGGCCGAAGGATCTTTAACCTGGTGGGCCATTGGCGCATCACTTATAGCCTCCAACATTTCTGCAGAGCAATTTATAGGAATGAGCGGTGAGGGCTTTTTTGTGGGCGTGGCTGTAGCTGCTTACGAATGGATAGCTGCCGTTGCGTTAATCATTATTGCAGTATGGTTTATCCCTATTTATCTGAAGAATAAGATATATACCATGCCACAGTTTCTCGAAACGCGGTATAATAAATCGGTATCCCTCATTATGGCCATATTCTGGTTGTTCCTTTATATAATTGTGAACCTTACTTCCATCCTTTATCTTGGCGCTTTAGCCATTGATACCTTATTAGGAGGCGGATACCTGCACATTATCATGATTATACTGTTAATAATGGCTTTATTTATTGGATTAGGCGGCATGAAGGTAATAGGTTATACAGATGTAATTCAGGTAGCAGTACTCATTATCGGCGGGTTTGCCACGGTGTATATGGCATTGCAAATTGTTGACCAGCGTATCAATGGCGTAGTGTCGGGCAGCGCTTTAGCAGGGTTTAAAGCCTTAATGAATGAAGCCCCCGGGCACTTTAAGCTCATGCTCAGCAAACCTAAGGTAACAACCACCACGTTATCGATGCCAGAAAATTTAGACGTACAAAAGTATGTGGTATTACCCGGACTGGCTATGTATTTTGCCGGTCAATGGATTGTGAACCTTAACTATTGGGGCTGTAACCAGTACATTACCCAGCGTGCCCTGGGTGCCGATTTAAGAACCGCACGGACCGGTATTCTGTTTGCAGGTTTCTTAAAACTGTTTATGCCCATTATAGTAATGCTTCCAGGTATTGCCGCTTACGTTTTATACACTAAAGGCCAGCTGCCCGGGTTTAACGGTATAAAAGATGGCGCTTATTCTGCCATACTTGGTTTCCTGCCAGTAGGTTTAAAAGGATTGGCTGTTGCAGCCCTTACCGCAGCCATTGTTGCTTCCCTTGCAGGTAAGGTAAACAGTATTTCCACCATTTACACATTGGATATTTACAAAAAATATATTAAGTCCGACGCTTCCGAGATCCAGATGGTGAGAACAGGCAGATGGGCTATTATTATTTCCATGATTATTGCATTAGCCTTTACATGGACCGATGCTCTGGGTATTGGCGGCGAAGGCGGCTTTACTTTTATACAAAAATATACAGGCTTTATCAGTCCCGGTGTGTTTGCCATGTTCCTGTTGGGCATGTTCTGGAAACGCACCACCGGCCCGGCAGCTCTTGTAGGGGTAATACTCGGCTTTTTGCTGGCCATCTTCTTTAATAACTATGCAATAGGCCTTTTTGGCAAAGAAACATGGATGTATACGGCCTTTACTTACGAGAAAATGGAAAAAGGCGTGGTGCATACCATTACAGAAATTCCATTTCTTATTAATATGGGATGGTCGTTTGTAATTACGGTTGCGGTAATGATACTGATCAGCCTGGCGGCGCCTAAAGTAAACCCGAAAGCATTTGCAATAGACAAAAGCATGTTCAAAGTTGACCCAAGAACCCTGCTTATGATTATTGTAACACTGTTGCTGCTTACAGCAATTTATGTCAGGTTCTGGTAATGAACTTAGTGTATCTGTCTGGTTGGTTTTACAGTTCCGGCAAGCTAAATACTAAATAACGTGAGTTTTGGGTCTTATTAATTGGTTATCAACATGTGTGGGTAAAAAGATGTTTGAAAAAGCAGGCATGGGTTTTAAAATTAGGTAACCAACCTACCCATGCCATGCTACTAAATGAACTTAAAATTATTGAAATCTTTTGTCAGTTAGATGATTTTGTAAAGGGTTGTGAAAAGATTGTGGATGGAAAACTTATTGGATCCAGTAGTGCCCAATCGGTTCATAAACCTGGTATTAGCGATTCAGAGATGGCTTGTATCGAGTTACTCTATCATTTGAGCGGCTATAAATGTTTTCAATATTATTATCAGCAGGCTGTGGAGCGAGGGCCATTAAAGGCGCTATTCCCATTAGCGCCAAGCTACAATAGGTTTGTACAGCTCAAGCCACGCATCCTGCCATTGACGATCTTGTACCTGAACCTTTGCCGCATAGGCTGGTTATGCGGATTGTATTATGCAGACGCCACGGCTCTTAGAGTTTGCCACAATTTGCGTATCAGCAGCAATAAGGTCTTTGCCGGTAAAGCCAGGAGGGGCAAGACTTCCACTGGCTGGTTCTATGGGTTTAAACTATTTTTGGTTGTCAATGCTTTTGGTGAGATTATTAAAGTAATGTTTACAACAGGCAACATTGCTGATAACAACACAGAGCACATGTTAAAATTATTTGGCAACCTTAAAGGGCAACTCTTCGCTGACAAAGGCTTTATTAATCAAAAGGCTTTTGAACAATTATTGAGCAAGGGATTAAAGGTGGTAACCGGCATCAAATCAAATATGAAAAATAAACTCATGGACTACAATCAAAAGTTATTGCTCAAGAAGCGTGGCATGATCGAATCAGTAAACGACATTCTTAAAACTGTTTGCGATATCGAGCATACCAGGCACCGTAGCCCCATCAATGCTTTATTAAATGTATTGCCGGGCTTTGCGCTTATACTTTCCTGGAACGACTCCCTAATATCTTTAGGTAGGAAGACCCAAAACTCACGTTA
>JASGEW010000030.1:0-9634 GCA_047606125.1 Niabella sp.
CTGCCGAGGCCGTCAAAATACTGTGTGGTGATGTTCACCTGCGCCACGGTGTTGCTGCTGCTGCTAACGGCTGCCGCCGTGGTATAGCCTGCCTGCTGCGGGGTGAAGGCGGCTATGGAGTTCACCACCGTGCCGGTGGCATAGCCGGCCGGCTGGTAGGGCGTAACGCTGCCCGTCTTCGCCTTCACCGCCGTTACCGACGCATCGGGCTGCTGCGCCACAGCGCCCACGGTGGCCATCAGGCCGGCCATGGCTGCCGCTGCATACCTACCCCCTTTTATAAAAAACCTCTTTTTAAACATACACCAGGGTTTACTTGTTTAATCCTTGCTGCCGTTTACCTTAAGCTCTAAGGCTTTAACCGCCTGCTTTAACAACTCTATTTCGGATACTTGCGCTTTTAGCTGCCTGTTCTCTTCCGTTAACGCCTCTATCTTCCTGTTTTGAACTGTATTGATCTCTTTTTGCTCCTGCAATTGCCTGTTCTGTTCAATAAGGTACAACGTGAGCTCTTCGGTTTTCTGCAGCAGCTTTATCTGGTTATCGCCAAGATCCACGCCGTTCATCTGCATGTCAGATGCAGGCGCTATTTGTGGCAGGTGGCGGTGGTTCCTGATAAAGCTTTCCACTTCATCCAGCGATATAAGATTATAGGAAGGATCAAACACAAAATCGGCGCCTGTTGTGTTTACAATCACCTTATCAGCACGCACACTCCCGGCCACATCTAATTTATAGCCGGTGTTTATCTGGGCCGTTTTACCGATCAGCACATTGCCGCTGTTTACCACCCGCAGGTATTCTGTATTCGCATTCCCTATAGCAAAACCACTGGTGCTGCCGGACGGGTTAAACTCAATATAACCCTGGTTGGTTATATCGGTCACACATTGCAGCCTTGTTGAAGCCGAGTACCAGTCTGTGCCATTGGCAAACCGGTTTAGCTGTATGCGTAACTGGCTGACATTGGTTGTTGTGCCTGCAAACCTGGCTATCTCTATGGTATTCCCTGCCGTTTGCCCTAAACCGGATGGATTGGACACATGCAATAAGGCCGAAGGGCTGGCTGTGCCTATGCCCACATATCCGTTGTTTTTTATTATCACCCTCCTGTACGTTTCCAGACTGTCATTGGAAAGAATTCGGGTGCTCCCGGTGGAGGCGCCTGAAAAAAAACCAATGGCGCCACCGTTCTCAAAGCGCAGCAGCCCAAAATCAGAAGAGGTGGAGCTTGTTGTTGTCCACACACTGTCGGTTGTGCTCCAGTATAAATTGTTGGCGATATTGCCCCTGGTATTGCCATTTTTGCTATAATTGAAGCTCTGGTAATACATTCTCCCGTTATAGAGATAATTGGCAGTGCCAACATTTGCATTGCCGGTGGAGGGAAAGCTGTTTGTTGTTGATTGCGCTTCAACACTGAGCATTCCTGTAACAGCCATAGCGGCCAGCAGCAGTTCTTTTATTTTCATACAATTATTATTAAGGTTGTTTGTTTGGTTACTGATTATTTTTTAAAAAAACCCGGTATAATCTTCATTAAAACTGTTCCTGCCTGTGTTACGGTGTGCGGCAGTCCGTTAACTGCCCGGCATAGTTGTAACAATAGGTTTTTATGATATTGCCATCCTGGTCTTTTACAACTGACAGCCTGCCAAAGCCATCGTATTCATAATAAGTGATGCGGTTGGCGGCGTCGCTTTTACTGCTCATGCCTACCAATGGCTTATAAGTATAAGTCGTCATCTGCGCATCAGCAGGATGAAGCCGCAGATCATCAAACCATACCTGGCCGCCCCCGTTATTATCCACCCGTAACCATATCTCGGCTGTGCCTGCCGGAACTGTGTAATCCTTCTCCAGTAATGTCCATTTGCCGGTAGCGGAACTTGCTACATAATCTGTGGATATGGTTCCCGAAGTTGATTTGGCATATAAGAATATTTGAGTTGAAGGGCCCCCACTGTAAATCCATCCGGAATAATGAAACTTTTTGGCAGCCGTTAAATTGACTGCACAGTGCCGGGTGGCATGGCTGTACAGCTCCCCGCTGGTTGCTTTATTAATATAGCCTGCTTTATCACCACCATGCACATGGGTTGTGCTGTAGCTCATATTGGCATCCCAGCCTCCTTCCTCAAAGGAAGTTGCATAGATCTCGCTGCTGCCGGCGTTGATGGCTTCGGCTATGGGGTAAGTGTTGTTGTAGCCCCAGAGATAAGCGTGGCTGACATCGTTGACCTTATGCTGCTGTAAAATGTTGCCGTAAGCGTCGTAGGCGTCGAATTGCAGCCTGGTTTCAACAGGGTTGGATGCATTCTGCAGCATGACGTTTTGAGGCAGGGTCAAACTACTGCTCCAATTTTTATAATTATTAAGAAGCTTATTCACGAGCATGCCTTTTACATATCGTTCTGATTCCAGGGGAACTGCCACTATATTGCGCGCTACCATGCTGTCCACCGCCGTTGATGCCGCGCTGGTGAGTGTAATGCTGCTGTTGATGGCGGCTTTTTCCAGTGCCGTGCGGCTGTAAGTAACAATGCTGTCGCCCCTGCTGTTGAAAGTCAGCGTCCTGGTCGGTTGCGTATTCAATGTATCATCATAATAGTAATACACGGCATTTGTTGCAGAATCACCTGTTGTTTTGTTATAGCTTCTGGTGATGGTAGAAACATGCTTTACCTGTTCTGCGGTAGTATAACATAACATATAAGTGATCCCGCAATATTGATATGGATCGAGACAGAAATAAGCGTCTTCCATTGTGCTGTACCCTGCTTTCAAACCCACTACTTTGCCTTTTTTTATAAAGGAGTAGGATTCTTTCTGCCGCTTCAGCAGCCGGTTATTATTATCATAGTCAGATTGTTCAAGCAATAAGCCCCGTCTCCATTCCCTGGAATCTGAAGCCGGATATGGAAATTTGAGGGACTCCTCTAAAAGATCATCCGGCTCGCTGTTAAAAATACTTACCGTGCTTCCATTGCTTCCGTCAGCGCCATACAACGTAGTTACCTTGCTATATCCCACCGTTCCGCCTTCAATGGAGCCTAATGAAAACTTTGAGGAGGTATTACGGTATATCCTGGTATAATAACATTCCTCGCCTGTGCTGGAATTATGTGTCTGCCTGTAGATTGTTGTAAGATAATCATTCACTGTATCAAGGGGGTTTATAACCAATGGCGAGGCATACTGAAAATAACGCGCATTGATGTTTGATGATGTGCCGTCGTTATCCATAATGCTTTTAATCCTTACACCCCCTACATAACGGTTATAGGTTTGTGTGCCTAAAGATTTTTGATAGCCTAACGTGCAGAATGCCTCTATGTAAGTAGCGGAATATGTAAATTCTGAAGAATCCACATTGGTGGATAATTTAATTGTATAGGTTCCTGCGCTTCTTAAGTCATAATACACCAGGCTGCTTGAATTGACTGCTGTAGCGGATATTACGGCATGGCCTGCACTGTTCGTTATTGATACGGAAACTTTTGCGCCAGGAAAATCAGTTAATATGCCTGAACCGATTGTGCTGCTAAAGTTAAGGCTGACATATTGCGGTTTTGTTACGGTAATTGTTACAGACTGGCTGGTGGGGGAATGGGTGCCTGAATTTAACTCAAGCGACAGAGAGGCGCTGCCGGCTGTAAATCGTTCCCCGGTGGTAACCACACTGTTGGGCTCGTAGTTAAAGAGGGTATAGCCCCCAGTAGGATAGTGAATAGCGGTTAACATTTCTGCGGTCATATAGCTGGAGTCAGCCCACCTTTTTGCCCCAAGCACGTGGTTAGAAGGTGTAAAGCCATAGGCGACATTGGTGGTATCAACGCCAAATCCCAGAAAAAAAGAGCTCGGAAGTGAATAATAGGTGGGCGGCAAAAAGGTGGTATTCCCGGTGGCGCCATTGAAAAAGCCCCAATGATCCTGTGCATATGACCTCCTCGAAGGTAAATTCTGAGGATTATAGGTAAAATACCATTTTTGTGCCGGCGCTGACGGGTTTAACAAATCCGCCCTGATCAATGTATCAAGGTGCAGGCGGTATTTCCAATAACTGGTATTCGTACTGCCCCCGGTCATAATATTGCCTGATACCGCGGTTGCGTAACTTGTTTTAAGCTGGTAATCTTCAACATAAGTATTTTCCAGTTTTGAAAACACTTTGATTTCCGACAGCCTCAACCCACCTTTTAAATCGAGGCGCTCCGCGGTATCGGTAATAAAATCCACCCTTGCAAGGTCAGATTCGATTGAGGCCAGGTTCAGTGCAGTTACATCTTGCACACCTTGCCTTGAACTTGTGGAGGCCTGGTTAAAGCGCGCGCATGTGGCAAGTGAGCCCTGAGAAGTACTGGTACGGTATTCTATATAGTCACTATGGGATATATAAAAATCCTGTTCAATGCTGCCTGATCCCATAGCATAAGAAAAATTAATGGTTTCACCGGTTGCAGAAGTAATGCTGTTCAAATACCAGGTTGAAGCAACGCCTCCAAGGTCTGCAACGCTGGTAAACTCTATGTAATTGTTGCCCCCGCCAAAAACCAGTTTTGTACCATCTTCCAGTAATACGACCCAGGTATCACCAGAGGCATGGCTCCCTATAAGCGGGTTTACAGTTACCTTTATGTTGCTGTAAGGCATTGTCATTATACTCCCGTCAGCCCTGATCAGCAATTTATAAGACCTTCCCAAAGCAGAGAACGTATATAAATCCTCCTGTGTATCAGATTCTGACTTGGCTGAAGCCACTATTAATTGATTATAAGCAGTTGCCGATGACCCTAAGGAAGTGGAAATATCATTGGTATCGGTACGCGCTACGCCATTATCAAAAAGCATATTGTTGTCAGGCAGCCCCTTTATTGATCTTGTTATCACTCCACCTGCCTGCAATGCCCAGCCTAACCCTACCCAGGAGGCAACCTCTCCAACTTTGTTGCCCGAGGCGTGATAGCTAAGGGATATGGGCACATTAATGCTTCTACCTTTTAGCTCATAAACAGGGATATTGATGTTAGGCACACCTGTATAAAGGCTTACCGGCCAGCTTCCATACTTGGCTATGCTGGATGCATTCGGTGAGGGGGGAATTACATTTCTTAACTGCTCAAAGCCGGTTTGACCGACACAGTCAGCCATAGCCGCCAACATCATTAAACAAATAACTAAATTCTTCATCCAGGTGTATTAAGGTGTTTTAAAAACTATATCCCAGCCTGAACTTCAGCGCCGTTCCCGGCGGTGTTTGCCGGTTATGCAGAAAATCATACAGCAACTGCATATTGCCTTCCTTCTTGCCAACCTTGTACTTCTTGCTTAAGCCCAGCAGGGCGCTCTTCTGCCATACGTCCACATTGCGGTGCAGCTCCTGTATGCTCTTAAAGCTGCTTAGATAATTGTACTCAAACCCGCCGCTGAACCATATACCATTCAGTATTTTGCCTTTCGCCACTTCCGGCATTTTCATGTCCACATAACTTCTCAATCCAATACCTTCACTGCTCACATCAATATGCTTTATGCTGCCCCAGCCAATCTTGTAACTGGCGCCAATGCCCATTCTTTTGTTATCGCTTAATTTATAGCCTAATGTCAATGCTATATCACTCATGGCCGGCAGGGAATACCGGCCGGCTTCACTCTGTATGTTCAGCCCGTATTCCAGCCGCTTTAAAAAGGATTTGCTTTTTTCTGTATTTGGAGCAAAATCCGGCATGGTCATATCGCTGCTGCTGCCCCCAGTCCCTAAAGGGGAGCTGGTAAGTTTATCTTTTAGCTGGCTAAGCTGCGCCTGGGCGGCATCCACCTGCTGCTGAAAGCCCCCTCCGCCTCCCCCGGAAGGGGAAGAGAAAAACGAAGCCCCAAACCTTTGCTGCATCTGCGCCTGCACACCGGCCCGCGTCTGCAACCCGGCAAGGGCTTCCTCTGTCCCGGCATTGTCCGGGGCCGGGAACAAAGCCGCCAGGTAGCTGTTCTTTTCCCAGAACTGCTGAAAAGCAGGTAATGTCCTTACCGTCTCCAGCAGCTTTTGTTTCAGCTTCTCTTTATCGTTTAATAGCTCCTTGTATTCCGATAATTGCTGCTGGTAGTAATACACATCCTTATTGATGCCTTTTAGTTGTTTGGCAAGGCCACTGTTCAGCAGTTGGTCTTTCAGTTGCGCTTCCCTTTCCCTTACAAAGGCTTGTATATCGCTGGCTTTCTGCAGCTCTGCCTGCAGGCTTTTTAGCTTTGCGCTTACTGCCTGTATTTGTTCCATCTTGCCGGTTGGGAGATGGATGTTTTTGGTTAAGAAGCCAAGGCTGGTCTGCACGCTGTCTATGCCGGGCAGGTATTCTTTGAGCGGGAAGCTTTTTAATTTATTGGCTGTTTTGGTGAGATTGCTTTGCAGGTTTTTATAGCGATCCTGTATGTTTTCCGTAAACAGTTCCTTTGCTTTAAGGCTGTCCCTGATGCTTAATTTCTTATACAGCTTATCTTCCTGTCGCTGCAACTTTGATAACAGCCGGGAAGACTGTTTATTGATCTTGGATTGCAAACCGCTGTACTGCGTCTCCAGCCCGCTGAGCACCTTTGCATTAACATCAGTGATTGAGTTTATGCCTGTGCTGTCCGGCAGTTGGGCGCACACTGTGCCTGCATGCAGCAGCAGGCATGCGCAGAGGATGACATACGAGGGTAATCGCATAGTTCCGCAAGGTTAATAGCAACTGTTATATGCTATGGTTTCATGTTCTGTAAATTTTGTTCAGGCTATTTTTTATTTCCAGGCTTAAAGCAGTAATAAGGGTGCTGTTCAGGCTTTTCCTAACGGCATTTTCACATAATAGCTTAACATAAAATTGAGCTGTTAATTTGAATTGGCAAAATTTATTTTGAAATAATTTTAAAACCCGGTTAAGTGAAACGCTTCGTTGCTACCAATGGTAAAACGCTTTACAGGTTTTTACCATTATCATTTAAACCTATTATAAACACTACCGCTTTGCAACCGCAAAAGGATAAAGCGTTTAATCCTTTTTCTTTTAAAGAATTAATTCAAGCTCTTTAGTAAATGAACCATTATAACTTCTATCTCAAGCAATCTCTATCAAAAAAAGCGCTCCAAAAAAACTTTAGTTGCACTGCTGCAAAAGGCTTTTAAAAATCTGCTGCTCCCTGTTTGTTCGCAGTTTACACCATTGCCATTTCACTTGCCGAATATCCGAACAGAATATTATAGAAAGTTCACGGAAGTTGCACGGCGGTGTTTATTATACACAAAGCGTCGCCTGCAACGGTTTAGATATTCGTGATGTACCAGCAATAGTAATCCGTCAACTAAATGCAGGTAATGCTGATTTTAAAGCAACACAAGAATGTACAAATTATAATAATGCCTATGGGAATGCAAAGCGATCTTGAAAATTCAGTAATTTAGAAATGTAATTTACTTGAAAATTGGCAGTCCCCGAAAACCATACTATTCCCGCCTATCTTGATACAAGCCTGGAAGACAGGTCCGGCGAACAGTGGGATGAAATTCCCGGACTGGATGGTTATTACCAGATATCCAATTGGGGACGGGTTAAACGGGTTGAACGGGAAATATATGATTCCCAGGGTGGCCGTTATATACTGCCGGCAAAAATAAGGCTTGCGCAGACTAACCATTCTCCCAATCGTTTCACACACGATGACACCTTACGATTACAGGTAGCTGTTCAGGTACAGAATAAAAAGCATTCCTTCATGGTTCACCGGATGGTGTATTACTGTTTTGTGGCGCCTTTTGATCTGGATGATAATAAACTGAACGTAGTGGCCAAAGATGGTAATGGATTAAACGTACTGCCAAATAACCTGCTGCTGGTAACAGCGCATGAAAAATGCCGGCGCACTTATGAAGCCGGAAGATTGCCTTCCCCGTCCGAAATTTCCCCGGATAATATAGAGAAAGCCGTAAAAGCATCCACCGCAGTAACTTCCATACAGGTGTCGCAGTATGACCTGACCGGAAGATTAATCAGAACCTATAAAAGTATTCAGGATGCTGCAAGGGCTACGCATATCCAGCACAGTACCATCGCTTATAAAGCCAGTCATCCTCAACAAAAGTCCAATAGATTTTACTGGCGTTTTGGAACAACACCCTTCATTGATATGCAACAGCTAAACAAAGACTGGAGCGCACATCACCGGAAGGCAGTGGGAAAGGGTGTAACCAAGTTCGACCTTGACGGCAACCCACTGGCATATTATGATGCCCTGTCAGAAGCTGCCCGGGAAAATTCTATAAGCCATAAATCTATTACCCTATGCGCAAAAGGAATTACCGAGCAGGCATGTGGGTATCGCTGGAAATTAGGCCGGCACACTTCCAAATTGCCAGCTTTGACATAGTGAGCCAAGCCGGAATGGAGCATGTAACATAGAAAGTGATTTGGAGGGTTGGCTTTTTGTATTGAAGAATATGAGCAGGCTGGAAAAGATTCCCTTATATCTTCGCAAGCCTGTATTTGAAAAACTGTTTCACATTGCGGAATACAGTAAACTAAACAAGGAGGAAAAAACAATGTACGATACAAGCTTAAAACGCAGGTGGGATAACCAGGCAGCGCTTGATTATGCCCGCCATGAGGGTATGGAACGCGGCATTGAAAAAGGTATTGAAAAGGGTAAAGAACAATTTGTAAAAAACCTGCTGGCTGCAGGAAAATTTACTATTGCTGAAATTGCCAAGTTTGCCGGGGTTACCGAAGCCTTTGTAAAAAAAGTTAAAGCAGGAAAGAAAATTAAAAACTATATTTTAAAATTAAAAAGGGTTTAGGGTTGAAAAAAAATTCCACCAGTCCTGGCGGGATTTTTTATATCATTTAAGTATTCTTATCTTATTTAGTTGCATTATTTTTCTCCTGCAAAGCCACCAACCGGCTATTTAAATTCATTACGCTTTCCATTAACTGAAGCACCATTTTAGTTTGTTCTTCATTATAAGATTGAAAAGTTTAAGAATTACTAAAGACAGGACAATTAGTTAAGTTCTCCGATAAATTACCTGGTGAAGCGATTAATTTTGCTTATGGCAAAAACACAAAAAAAGATTGCTGCGCCAATAGGCAGGTATATTGATCCGCTAACTGATTTTGGTTTTAAAAAAATATTTGGTTCCGAGCCAAATAAAGACCTTTTGATTGCCTTCCTCAACGAGTTGTTCAAAGGCCGCAAAGTAATACGTGGCCTGGTATATAACCCGCAGGAAAATAGCGCTCCTGCAAAACATTACCGCAAAACCATTTTTGACCTTACCTGCACAGGTGCTGATGGCGAAACTTTTATCATTGAAATGCAGCGTGCCGATCAAAAGTTTTTTGCCGACAGGGCGATTTATTATACTTCAGGCAAATTATACGAGCAGGGCCCAAAAGGTGAGAGCAACTGGAACTTTCAACTAAAAGAAGTATATTTTATTGGGCTGATGGATTTTAATTTTGATAGCACGCCACCGGATAAATACCTGCACCGTGTGCGGCTGGCAGAAGAAGAAACCGGCCATACATTTTATAACAAACTGGGATTTATATTTTTGGAACTGCCCAATTTTAACCTGGAAGAAAATGAAATAAAAACTGATCTTGAAGGC
>JASGEW010000031.1:0-30190 GCA_047606125.1 Niabella sp.
CATCTGGCTGAATTGGTATGAGATGTTCAAGCTCTAAATATTTTTCATGCGGCGTTTTTCCGTTTAGGGAAGCGTGAGGTCTTTTGTGATTATAAAAGTTCTGCCATTCTAATAATTTCGGGACTAAGTCAATTGTTTTTTCTTTTTTTGAAATAGTGGCATAGAATTCTGATTTATCTGAATATTGAGACCGTTCAACTTTTCCATTCAGGTGTGGACTTTTTGGCCGAATAGGTCGAAATTTAATGAAATGATCAGCCAGCTCGTACTGAAATAAATCATTAAAAAATTCTGTGCCTCAGTCAGTCTGGATTCTTTGAATAGGAAACTGAAAAGTATCAAGAACATAACCCAGAAAATCAACGGTAGATTCAGCCTTTTTGTTAGGATACAATTTTAAGGCTCTCATCCTGGTACAATCGTCAATAGCTGTATACTGATAACATTTGGGGGCAATTTTAGTAACATCAAGTTGTACTCTATCTCCGGGAATTGGCCTGTTGTACCGCGTGTATTCATTTTTCTTGCGATACTTTTTGAGAGCGGGCACATGATTTCGATTTAAAACGCGCCAAATGGTCGCGGTAGAAATATTGATATCATGTAGCCGGAGTAGATGAACGTGTATTCGTTGAGGGCCAAACTTAAACTCATTGCGAAGGGATTTAATTAATGTCTCCAGCTCCTGATTGACTGGTCTCAAATCGTTAGTTCAAGCTATGCCCTTTAGGGCAAGGCTTTAGCTTCTACAAATCTCCTTAAATTTGAAGATGCAGAATTTACGTAAGGGAAGTCATAGTGTTCATCAGTTGCATATTCATCTGGTTTGGAGTACAAAGTATAGATGAGATCATTAGTCTTATTTTGCCTATACAGCAAATAGAATTTAATGTTCCGGTCAGTTTGGAGAGCCAGCCCGATTTATTGGATATAGAAAGCCATTATCATGCAACCGGCGGCAATTTTTGGGGTGCGGTTTTAGATGGCAGGATCATCGGCACCATTGCATTGATTGCCACAGGACATCATACGGGAGCTATCCGCAAGATGTTTGTTCAAAAAGAATACCGGGGGAAAGAACTCGGTGTTGCACAGCAACTGTTTGCTACGCCTATTGATTTTTGTAAACAGAAAGACATTACAGAACTATATCTTGGAACAATGGATATGCTGAAAGCCGCTGATTAAATTAACCCAAAAAGGAGAGGCCCTGGTGACGCAGATACTACCCGTCTGGAAATTAATAGGTAATACGATTTCCGAAATTTTGGATACAAAAAATAATTTGCTGAAAGCGATTGAAGAAGTGGAACAGCAGCTGGAACATCAGGGTTTTTACCAACGCGCAAAAATGAAATTGTCCAAAATCAGAAAATAATACTCCGTTATCATACCCGCCTTTATTACTGGTTCACAACATCTTTGATCCATGCCTGGTATTTCAGACGAAGCCTCTGTACAATATCCGGATGTTTGTTCGCTTCATTGGTATGTTCCGTGCTGTCTGCTTTCATATTTACCAGCATCAACCCGTCGGCAGTAAGCTCGCTTTTTTCAGATTCGAACGGGCTGTGTAACAGCTTCCATGCTCCTTCCATC
This sequence comes from Niabella sp., assembly GCA_047606125.1. Classification (GTDB taxonomy): domain Bacteria; phylum Bacteroidota; class Bacteroidia; order Chitinophagales; family Chitinophagaceae; genus Niabella. Next base: position 1,600 of record JASGEW010000031.1, read on the forward strand.
ACTGCCCATTGCGGGTTATCCTTAGCGCCCGAGCTTTGCCAGAAAAACTCCGGGTGAGGGCCTGGAGCCGTGGCTGATGCAATGACCTGTTTCAGACTGCTGCCATCTAATTTTCGTTGGGGTAAAGGGATGTTGCAATAATAGTCCAACCATTTTTTTCTCCCTGTAAAGGATAGTGTGGGATATTGATTGCAAAGTATAAAAAGAACGGATTGTTTTTATTTGCTGCAAGAAATTTATTTGTTTCTGTTACCATCAGGTCCGGAAAAAATTTTCCAGATTCCCATATTTCTGCACCATTGCGCCAAAGGTCGTGTCGGTTAGGGCCGTTCCAATAAAAATAGTGAGAATAATTATCAATACATCCGCCCATAAAACCAAAAGAATAATCAAAGCCCTGAGCGTTAGGCATTGTTTCGGGCGTATAGCCCACATGCCACTTACCGATATGTGCCGTTTTATACCCTGCTGATTTGAATAGCTCGCCCATGGTAAATGGCGATGCAGGCATGCCTGCATCGCCTTCTTTGGAGGAGGCCATATTGGGCAACCCGGCTCTTTGCGGTTAATAATGTTTTTAAACACTGCTTTTACAGGCTGAAACTTACGCCGATATTCCAGTTGGTGCCGGCCTGGGGAAAATAATAATTTTCTGTAGTAGTAACACCACCATATAAATAGCTATAAGTGTAACCATTGTTCTCATACTTTTTGTTGAAAACATTATTGACCATAAAGATCAGGCTGATGGCTTTAAAAGTGTCAGAGGTGAACTGGTAGCGCAGCCGGGTATCTGTTAAAGTATATGGATTGATGCTTCTTAATTTATTGGAAGCGTTGTCTAAAAATTGTCTGCCCACATATTTCTCTGACAGATCTATAAAGAAATGTTGTTTATCTGTGGGTTGGGTAAATGGTTCAATGCTTAAAGAAGCAGCGGCAACGGCACGGGGCGAGAAAGAAATATCGGTATTGGTATAATGTTCTTCCAGTTGTCCGCCGTTATCATAATCGTCGTTGTACTGCACGATATCTTTGATCTTATTGCTGCTGAAAGTGGCATTGGCACTGGCCTGCAACCAGTCCGCAGGTTTTACAGCCGCAGTTAATTCAACACCGGCCCGGTAACTGTTATCTACATTAGAGCGAACATAAGCGCCTACATCATTTATTTTGCCTGTAAGGATCAGCTGGTCTTTATATTTCATATAATAGCCATTAATGCCGGCATCAAATTTCTTACTGCTGAAACTATATCCTAATTCAACATCCGTTAATTGCTCAGGTCTGGGCGCATCGGCTGTGTTGGCTTCAAAATCATCCCTGTTCGGTTCTTTATGAGCAATGGCTACAGATCCGTATATTTTGCTTTGCGCGGTGTTGGCATGTTTGATGAAATAGCTGAGCCCCGCCTTGGGATTAAAGAACGTATAATCGCCTCCCGACTCAAGGGTTGGATTTTTCCTGAACCCGTTAATATCATAAATAACGGTTCTTAGCTGAAGGTCAATAAAGCCATAAAAATTGCTGATAATCTGTTGCTGTAATTTGGAAAAAATATTGAAATCCCTTTTATAAGCTGTCAAATGGTACCATTGGTAATCAAGCGGCACGCCCACATCGGCCCATTTTATAAATCCATAATGTTTAGCATCATATCGGGTGTAAGCGCCTCCTATATTAAGGCTGGTATTGTTTTTATGATAATTAGCCGAAAAAACCGTTCCATAATAATAGTTGTCCAGCCAAAGCTGCCGGGTCAGGTTGGTAGTAGTGATCACGGAATCGCCAATGACGGGATTTTGCAGGCCATAATCTTCAAACGACTCATCGCTTTTATACTCGTTATAATAGCCTTTACCTCTTGTCATAAAAAGACTGATGTTCGATGACCAGTAGGGGTTGAATTTATGATTCAAAAAAAGCTGGTAATAATCCTGCTGGTAATTGTCGGTCTGGTCGTTGTAGTAATTGCCCGGGCTGATCTCACCCAGGGTATTGCTTCTTCTTCCGGCGGGCTGCGCGTTATCTAATTGTTCTTCATAGTTAACTGTTGCAGGGTCCTCATCGCTGGTAAAGCTGGTACCGATGCCGTTCCAGGCCTGGCCCGTCTTTTCGGTGCCGGTTAAGAGATTAAATTTAATGCTGGTCTGTTCATCTTTTGATGTCCAGCCTGCGATAAACTGCAAAGCGCGCAGGTTGGTATTAGCGCGTTGTATATAACCGCTGGAATTGATCCTGGATAATCTTACATCGAACTGGAAGCCTCCCCGTAATAATCCGGTTGCAGCCTGTATCGTATGTTTCCAGGTATTATAGGAACCGTAGGCGTTGCTGAGCGTTAATGAAGGCTTTTCACTTTGTTCAATGTTATAAATATTTATCGAAGCTCCAAAAGCGCCGGCGCCGTTGGTAGAAGCGCCAACGCCCCTTTGAATTTGAATGGAACCTGTACCCGATGCGATGTCGGGAATGTCTACGAAAAAAGCGCCCTGGCTTTCCGCGTCGTTAACCGGGATACCGTTGAATGTTACATTGGTTCTTGCCATATCCGTACCTCTTATACGAAGGGATGAATAGCCAACGCCCAGTCCGTCGTCTGAGCTTACCACAACGGAAGGTACCTGCGAAAGAAAATAGGGAAGTTCCTGGCCCAGGTTTTGATTCGCAATTTCCTGTTTGCCGATATTGCTGGTCGCAAACGGTGATCTGACATCTACCCTGGTCGCCCTCACCTCTATGGGCGAAAGTACTAATGTGTCATGAAAGCTTTTACCAACGGATGTGTCTGTTTGTGCGTTGAGAGAAAGGATGGCAACGAATAAGCTGCCCGACATAAAAATCCTCTTCATTTGTTTTTTTGTTTAAGATCCCGCTATCCGCAGGACGGGTTAAAAAATAATGAGAGGGAAATGCTGAAATGAGAAAGGATGGTAACTTCTTCCTTCCCTGCGCAGGCATTACCCTGATCAGGTTTGCGGGTATTATCTCAGCTTCATCTGCCTGTTGGCAAAATCGGCACCCCGGGAAACCTGCCTGTCGGCAGACAGGCACTGTGCTTGTTAAAGCGGTGCGAAGGTAGTAAAAAGTTTAAGAGGTTCAAAAAGTTTAAGGTAGGGGAGATAGTTTGGTTGATAGCCAAAGGCAGAAAGCGAAAGGCTTAAGGCTGGCTTGTCGTACATCTAATATCGTACATGACACAAGCACTCTGCATCGGACTTCCGGACTTTTCAGACTCTCCGACTTTTCCTTATTTAATGATATGAAACAGCCGCTTCCATCTTGGTCCGTTGTCGTAGCTGAACCAGATCATCCATGCTTTACCTACAACAGCGCTTTCGGGTACAAAGCCCCAGAAACGGCTATCCTGGGATTTATGGCGGTTGTCGCCCATCATCCAGTAATAATCCATTTTAAAAGTGTAAGTATTGGTTTGTTTGCCATTAATAAAGTAGGAGCCATTCCTGTTCTCCAATGTGTTACCCTCATAGTTCCTGATCACTCTTTCATACATCGGATAATTGGCTGCGGTTAACGTAAGGGGAACTCCTTTTTGGGGAACCCATATCGGCCCGTAATTGTCCACCGACCACTGATGTGCCGTATCATAATAAGGGAAAAGCCTGTCGGGTTCTGCATTGCCGGGTATGATTTCCCTGGTAATAGTGCTTGCATCTACGGCAGGTAATTTTTTTAAGATCTCCAGTTCGGGCAGGGTGAGATTGATATGATAAATACCGTTACCCATGGGTGAAAAATCGGCGCTGCCACTTTCCATATTAAGGCTGATGCCCGATTCTCTCAGGTAATCCTCGTCTATCTGCACATTATCATTCTTTGTTTTAAAATAATAATAAGTAGCAGATGTAGGAGAAACAAAGGCCGGCTGATTATTGATATAAACAATGCCTTCAACGATTTTTAAAGAATCACCGGCTACGCCTACGCAGCGTTTAATGTAATTATCTGTTTTGTCGACCGGATGAGCAACAACCGGGTATTCATCAGGATGGCTTAGGATATATTGGGATTGCTGGTCGCCTTTTTCAGCACTTCTTTTAATGTCGTAATAAGGTACGGCCGACTCAAACTCAGGCCTGTGAATAACAGTATCACCGGCCGGAAAATTAAAGACCACGCAATCATTTCGTTTTACGGGCGCTGCAAACCAGCGTATATAAGGCAACTCTATTAATGTTGAATAGGATTTCGTATTAAAGAACGGAAGGTAATTGTGTACAAAAGGAGTAGCCAGCGGCGTATTAGGAATGCGCGGTCCATAGCTGAACTTGCTTACAAAAAGAAAATCTTTTACCAGCAACGTTTTTTCCATGGAACTCGAAGGGATGGTATAGGCTTCAAAAATAAAGGTTCTGATAAGCGTAGCGGCAATGATGGCAAAAATGGCGGCGTCCACCCATTCGCGCCAGCCGGGCTTTCTGTGTTTTTTAACGCCTTCTGCTCCAATGAAACGGGCATCTTTATTATTCGCCAGCCACGGGAAATAAAAAAACGGAACCAGGGCGGCCGCCACATGATCCGGAAATGAAAAGCGGCAAAATACTTTCGCAAATTCTATAAAAATGCCGGGTGTGATGAACCAGCCTACAACCGGTATAAATTGCCAGAACACCCAGTGTTTGGGCCGCTGTGCAATATCCTGCATCACCCAGGTATTATAAAAAGGTACATAAGCTTTCCAGGATTCACGGCCTGCCATTTTAAACAGTTTGGATAAACCATAGGAGGGCAGCATTACAAGCAAGAGACTAATAAGATATATAACTAATAACTGATGTAAAGGCATTGGCCGGAATTTTAGCGGCAAATTTATTGTAAACGGATGACATAGCGGTGTGCACGGCTATAATTAACAAAATAGACGTAAAAACAAAGCCCCGGTTTTTAACCAGGTCTGACCGGGACGGTCTGACCTGGCTACCTCATTTTCTTATATAAATTGATCAGCGCATTGGTGCTGCTGTCGTGGCTGGTTACTGCTTCATCATGTTGCAGTTCGGGCAATATCTTTCCCGCCAGTTGTTTACCCAGCTCTACACCCCACTGGTCAAAGCTGAAAATATCCCATATCACGCCCTGAACGAAAATTTTATGTTCATATAAAGCGATCAGTTGCCCTAAAGTGTAAGGTGTGATCTTTTTAATCAGGAAGGAATTGGTGGGTTTGTTACCGTCAAATACTTTAAATGGCGCCAGTTTATTGACAGCGGCAGCATCAAGTCCCTGTTTTTTGAGTTCGGCTTTCACCTCGGCAATTGTTTTACCATTCATCAGCGCTTCTGTCTGTGCAAAAAAGTTGCTTAACAATTTTTGATGATGATCGCCCAACGGATTATGGGTTTGTGTCGGTGCAATAAAATCGCAGGGAATTAATTCGGTTCCCTGGTGGATAAGCTGGTAGAAAGCATGCTGCCCATTCGTGCCGGGTTCTCCCCAAATAATGGGACCGGTTTGATAAGTAACTTTTTTCCCGTTGCGATCCACACTTTTCCCATTGCTCTCCATATTACCTTGCTGAAAATAGGCGGCAAAACGGTGCATATACTGGTCGTAAGGTAAAATGGCTTCTGTCTGCGCGCCCAGAAAATTGGTATTCCACAAACCCACAAGCGCCATCAGCACCGGGATATTTTTTTCAAACGCGGTTTTTTGAAAATATCCGTCAACATTATAAGCGCCTTTCAGCAGGTCTTCAAAATGGTTATAGCCAATCGTTAAAGCAATGGATAACCCAATGGCGCTCCAGAGCGAATAACGGCCGCCGACCCAGTCCCAGAACTCAAACATATTATTGGTGTCGATCCCGAATTTTTGAACTTCTCCAGCATTTGTACTGAGCGCCACGAAGTGTTTAGCTACATAATTTTCATCTTTCGCCTTTTTTAAGAACCAGTCACGCGCGGTGTGTGCATTGGTCATGGTTTCCTGCGTGGTAAATGTTTTAGAAGCGATCAGGAATAATGTAGTCTCCGGGTTTACTTTTTTCAGGGTTTCAGCAATATGCGTGCCATCGACGTTGGAAACAAAAAAGGCTTCAATGCCTTTAACCGTATAGGGTTTGAGCGCTTCGGTAACCATCAGCGGGCCCAGATCACTGCCCCCGATACCAATATTTACAATGGACTTTATTTTTTTGCCGGTGTAGCCCAGGTGTTTGCCGGAGTGGACAGCCTCACAGAAGTCTTTCATTTTTTGCTGCACCTTTCTTACTTCGGGTATTACATTTTTGCTTTCGCTTTTTATAGCGTTGTTACCAAAATGGCGAAGCGCAATATGCAGCACCGACCGGTGTTCTGTCTGGTTGATCACATCGCCGCTGAACATGGCTTTAATAGCTTCATCTACTTTGGCTTCTCTGGCAAGGGATATTAAAAGCTCAATTGTTTTTGTGGTGACCCGGTTCTTGGAATAATCAAAATAAATATCTTCATGCTGCCGGGAAAAAAGCTGTGCCCGTTGCGCATCGTTGGCAAAAAGCTGGCGCATGTTCCATTGTTTGGCTTCTTCAGCATGTTTTTGTAACAGCTTCCATGCTTTTGTTTTTGTGGGATTAATAGTGGGGAGCATATAAGAATTAAATTTTATTGTTAATAGTTAGATATCTGAAATTAAGAATTTAGTTTGCTGAATATCTCGATCGTTCGTGCTGCCATCTCATCGGTTATATCCAGGTGGGTAACCAGTCTTATCCTGTCTGGCGCAATCGCGTAGGCTAATACATTATGTTCTTTTAATTTTTCAACCAGTTCTTTAGCGGAAATACCATTCGTTTCAAAAATGATGATATTAGTCTCCACCGGCAGTACCCCGGATACGAAGGGGCTTTCCTGTAAAGCTTCGGCAATAAGCCTGGCATTATTATGATCTGCTGCCAGCCTTTCAATATTGTTTTGCAGCGCATATATACCTGCAGCTGCCAGAAATCCGGCCTGCCGCATACCGCCTCCGAAGGCTTTTCTTACACGCCTTGCTTTTTTTATAAAAGTGGTGTCGCCTAAAAGCAAACTGCCTACCGGGCATCCCAGGCTTTTGGAAAGGCAAACGGAAATGCTGTCGAAGAGTGCGCCATATTGCAGCGGGACCTCGTTTTTCGCAACCAATGCGTTAAAGAGCCGGGCGCCATCAATATGAAATGCGAGTTGATTGTGGGTACAAACCTGTTTTATTTTCTTCAGCTCTTCAAAATCATAACAACTGCCTCCACCGCGGTTACTTGTGTTTTCCACACAGACAAGGCTGGTACGGGCCCTGTGTATATCGTCAGGTTGTATGGCTTCAGCCACCTGCGGGGCGGTTATACGCCCACGATTGCCCGGGATCAGTTTGACGGAACAGCCGGAATGCAGCGCTATTCCGCCTCCCTCATATTGATAGATATGCGCATCGGCATCGCAAATTACTTCATCGCCTGGCTGGGTATGGCATTTGATAGCGATCTGGTTGGTCATCGTGCCGCTTGGACAAAATAAGGCCGCTTCTTTTCCAAACATTGTTGCTGCCAAATGTTCCAGCGCATTTACAGAAGGATCTTCTCCAAAAACATCGTCGCCTGTTTTTGCGGTCATCATTGCTTCCCGCATGGCCGGTGATGGTTGTGTAACCGTATCAGAACGAAAATCTATTAGTACGCTCATAAAGTATTGTGAACCCAAATTTAGTCGAATCGCATCATTTGCACGAAGTTTGTGTTGTATCTTTGGTATATATGGAGCGGCAGGAACTATTAAACAAAATAAAACAGACGGTGCTGCAGGTAGAACCTGAAGCGAGGGTCATTTTGTATGGGTCCTATGCAAGGGGTGAGGAAAAAGAGGACTCGGATATTGATCTGTTGATTCTGGTGGATAAAGACATTTTGAATTATGAGGATGGTAAAAGAATTACTTACCCATTATTTAGTCTTGGATATGATGAAGGTGTATTGATCAGCCCGATAGTATATTCAAAAAAAAATTGGGAAACCAAATATGTCATTACGCCTTTTTATGAGAATGTGACGCGGGAGGGCTTGTTTTTATGAGCGATCTGGAGCAACTGATAAAAGTAAAGATAGGTCGGGCGAATAAAAATTTGGAGGTCGGCAAGTTATTGATAGATAACGGGTATTGCGAAGAAGCGATTAACAGGCTTTATTACGCTTGCTTTTATGCGGTTCAGGCCGTTTTATTGAAGAAAAACATAAAACCTGTTACTCATAAAGGGGTTCAGCAAATGTTCGGATTCCATTATGTTAAGACCAAGGAAATAACAGAAGAGCATGGGAATTTCTTTTCAAGAATATTTCAGTTAAGGCAAATCGGTGATTATGCTGATTTTTCAGAATTCAATGAAGAGATTGTTCGGGCGTTTTTTAAGGACGCAGGTATATTTATACAAGTAATAGAAAAAATAATTGAGCAAGAATAAATTTAATTTATGCCATCATTTGATTTTGTAAGTAAGGTGGATGCACAGGCTTTGGATAATGCCGTTAACGTTGTATCAAAAGAAATTTCAAACCGTTTTGACTTTAAAGGGTCGCACCTGGTGATAGACCTTGATAAGAAAAACTTTACCCTGAAAGTGGAAACGGAAGACGACATGAAAATGAAACAACTGCTCGATGTTTTAGTAAACCGGGCGCATAAACAGGGCATTGTTCCCGAAGCTTTTGATTTGAGCAAGGAAGGCGCTATGATAGGAAAAGCCTGGAAAAAAGAAATAGCTGTAAGAAATGGTTTGAAACAGGAAGATGCCAAAAAAATTGTAAAGCAGATCAAAGACAGCGGGTTAAAAGTGCAGGCGTCAATTAATGATGACCTGGTGCGCGTAACCGGCAAAAAAATCGATGACCTGCAATCGGTAATTCAGGCATCAAAGGGCTGGAACCTGGGCATTCCGCTGCAAATAGAAAATATGAGAAGTTAGCCGGGAAGAAAAATGAAGAATGGAGAATGAAAAATGAAGAATGGAAAAAGCTTAATTCCTTAATGCCTTCATGGTTTAACTGGTTACAAGTTTCAGGTTTCATTGTTTCAGGTTCTGATATCTTTTGAGTATAGAAAATCTGTACAAATCCTTCAGCGGCCAATCAGCGTAGATCTGCGGGAAAAAGTGAACAGGGTGTTGAAAGTTAATAGTTCATAGCCTATGGTTCATGGTGAATTGAAAAATGAAAAATGAAGAATTATGAAATATGAGTTATGAATGCTGTCAACAATCATCTGCCAACTGTGAACTGGCGTAAAGCTTAACGCTTTCAGCTTTTGATGTGTATAGAAATTCTTTACACTTGCAAAGAACAATGAATAGTTGTTACACAAAACAACTCAAAACATACACTGAGGTTCACAAAGTCTTCTTGTGCCATTTTGCGAAAGATCTTTGTGTGGCTCTGTGGATGGAAAGTGAGAGCGGATGTTATAAAATAATATCCCGGCTTAAGCCTTTAAATCAGGAATTTACTGTACCTTCGCACCCTCAATTTTATTAATAACAGTACGGCAAAATCCGTACAACCTTAAAAATCATATAGTTATGAAGAAAGGTCTCCATCCTGAAAATTACCGTTTTGTTGTGTTTAAAGACATGAGCAACGGTGATGCGTTTTTAGGTAAGTCTACCGCACATTCAAAAGAAACCATTAAATGGGAAGATGGTAATGAATATCCTGTAATTAAACTGGAAATTTCAAGCACATCGCACCCCTTCTTTACCGGTAAAAATATGCTGGTTGATACCGCAGGACGTATTGACAAATTCAAAAAGAAATACGCGAAAAAATAATTTCCCTGAAAAAGAAATTTATGCAAATAATTACACCCCGCGGCAGCGGGGGTTTTTGTGTGCGATAATTACGGCTCCTGGTGTTATATGCATATTCTCAAAATATGTTATGCCCCCGATTTGTGTTCAAATGCGATTCAGTCGCAACAATTGATTATCTTAGAGCCCGTTATATGCAGCTCCTTTTTTCGGATAAGAATATTAATGTTGCGCAGCTTTACCCTTTTACCTTAACCCGGAAGGTGGAAGATATCCGGATGGGTATATTTACCATCAGGGAAAAGTGGTTACAAATTACCGGGGCTGTCGCCGGTAAAAAAGCAACAGCGGCCGGCCCTGGAACAAACAACTATATCATTGCTGCCAACCTGCTTCCCAATGAAGAAATGGCAGCGCTGATCGGCAAATTAAAACCGGGCCAGCAAATTTTAGATCCCGAAGGAAATATGCTGGTGACAAGAGCGTCTTCTTCTTTAAAGAAGAAAACAGTGGCGCCTGCTGTGGCGAACAAAGTGCTGCGCATTGAATTTCCCTGGCACATCTTTCAATATAATGCGGAGGCGTTGGCATTTGATTTTGAACTCGCTAAAAAAGGAAGAAAAAGAGGGACGATCGCAAAAACAGTGTGTATTTCCGGCAAAGGCAAAGTGTTTATAGAAAAGGGCGCCGATGTGCGGCATGCTATTATTAACGCAGATGACGGACCGGTATTTATAGAGCAGGGCGCTTTGGTAATGGAAGGTAGCCTGCTAAGAGGCCCGCTGTATATAGGAGCGGGCGCTGTCGTAAAGATGGGCACCAAACTATATGGAGCGACTACCATTGGCCCGGGCTGCACTGTGGGAGGAGAGATTAAGAACTCAGTACTTTTTGCCTATTCCAACAAAGCACATGACGGGTATATGGGCGACTCGGTTATTGGAGAATGGTGTAACTGGGGTGGGGGAACTACTAACAGCAATTTAAAAAATACTGCCGGAAATATTACAGTACATTTGCAGGGAAATAAATACAATGCAGGAAAAAAGTGCGGGGTTATGATGGGCGATTATTCAAGAACAGCCATTAATACTTCTATTAATACGGGCACTGTAATTGGTGTCAGCGCTAATGTTTTCGGTGCCGGACTGACCCCTAAGCAGATCCCTTCATTTAGCTGGGGATTTGATGACACAACCCCATACCGGTTAGAGAAGGCGCTGGCCGATATAAATAACTGGAAAGGATTTAAGCACGCCAGCCTTACAGAAACAGAAATTGAAACACTTACTAATATTTATAAAAGTAAAACACGAAGTAAATGAGAAAGCAAATTGCAGCAGCAAACTGGAAAATGAATTTAACCTATCTGGAAGGGCAACAATTGCTGGCGGACATTCTGGAGAATGATCTGGGCAGTAAAGAAAACCATGAAGTGATCTTTGCCGTTCCTTTTCCTTACCTCATCATGGCAAAGGAAAAAACCACGCCTTTAAAAAACTATTATATCGCTGCGCAAAACTGCAGCAATAAAAAATCGGGAGCCTATACAGGCGAAGTGTCGGTGGATATGCTCAATTCAATTCACATCAAACATTGCATTATCGGTCACAGCGAACGCCGCGAATACTTTAATGAAACGAACCTGGATCTATCAGAAAAGTTAGACCTGCTGCTGGGTGCTGACATGACCCCTATATTTTGTTGTGGCGAGCCTTTAAGCATCAGGGAAGCCGGTACGCAGAACGAGTATGTGGAAAAACAATTACGTGAGTCGCTGTTTCATCTTACCGGTGCAGATCTTACAAAAGTGGTAATAGCATACGAACCTATATGGGCCATTGGTACAGGAAAAACCGCAACCACAGAGCAGGCACAGGAAATACATGCCTATATCCGCTCGGTAATTGCCAAACAATATGGAGCAGATGTAGCTGAAGAAATTTCAATTTTGTACGGCGGCAGTGTAAAAGCCAATAATGCGAAAGAGCTGTTCGCTTGTCCTGATGTTGACGGCGGGCTTGTTGGAGGCGCTTCTCTTGTTGCTGTTGATTTTATAGAAATCATAAAAGCGTTGAAATAACGTTCAATGCTAAGGGTGCTATGGCTTTGTAGTTGGTATCCGGATAAAGTATTACCATTTAACGGTGATTTTATTCAGCGCCATGCCCGGGCCGCTTCACTTTATAACAAAATTCACGTGATCAAATTAACGCCGGTGGCTGGGGCTTCCGGCGTTTCCGTTGTTGAAAACAACCAGGATACCTATCCCCACCTGCATGAACGCTGGATATATTATCCGAAGAAGCACACCGTTACCGGCAAATTAAGATCTTATTACAGCTGGCTCTCTTTATACAAAAATGAAATAGCGCTGTTTATTGAAAAAAACGGATTGCCCGATCTTGTTCACGTGCATATCCCTTTTAAAGCGGGTCTTATTGCGCGTTGGGTAAAGAAAAAATACAGGATACCTTATGTGGTTACCGAACATTGGGATGGTTATAACCATATAGTTGCTGATAATTTTTACAGCCGGAATTTTTTATTTAAAAGGGTTATTGCACATACATTTAAAAATGCTGATGGCGTACATTCGGTAAGCGATTACCTGGGCATTCAGATAAACAGGGCAGTGGGGAAAATGTCCTATTGTATCATCAACAATGTAGCAGACGAAAGTGTTTTTTCGCCTTTGGATGAGCATAAAGAAGAACACAGGAAGTTTCAGTTGCTGCATGTATCCAACGGCGCCGAAAAAAAGAATGTGCAGGGTATTATTGACGCATTTTTAAAACTTGATGGGACCGGTTTTGCGCTTACTATTGTTGGCTTGCCGCAACAAATGAATGAGGTATATAAATTAAAATATCCGCAAGTTGATTTTTCGGGAAAGATGCCTTACGAAAAAATAGCGGAAGAAATGAGAAATGCAGCAGCGCTGGTAATATTCAGTAACAGCGAAAATGCTCCCTGCATCATTGGGGAAGCCTTTTGCTGTGGTTTGCCGGTTATAGCCACCAAGGTTGGCGGTATTCCGGAACTGGTTGATCATTCCAATGGGATTTTAGTTAAGGCAGGTGATGTTGAGGGCCTAAAAACCGCTGTTTTAGCAATGCGTGCGAATTATAAAATGTACGATATGCAAAAAATAGCTGCAGACGCAAAAGGGAAATTTGGATATGATGTAATCGGGAAACAATTTAACGCCTGGTATAACAGCATTTTGAAAATTGCCAATAAATAAGATGCCTTTAGTTACGGTGTACATATTATCCTACAACCAGGAAAAATATTTAAAACAAAGAATTGATTCAGTGCTGCAGCAAAGTTTTAAGGACTTTCAGATCGTGATTTATGATGATTGCTCTGCAGATAACAGTAAAGAAATTATAGAAGCGTATAAAGGAAACGACAAAATAATAGAAATTATTTATCATACAAAGAACTCAGGCAGTGGTTACCGGCAATGGCAAAGAGCAATCGAGGATTGCACAACAAAATATTTATGGATTGCAGAAGGCGATGATTTTGCTGAACCTGATTTTCTGCACAAAACAGTAGCTTTTTTAGAGCATTTTAATGAAGCATGCCTGGTGGAAACAAACTCCAGCTATATTGTAGATGGTAAATTGAGTGGCTATTCGTCGGTAAATAAGAACCGGACCTTCTTTAAAAAAAAATGGAATAAAGATTTTTTGATAGAGGGCACTGATCTTTTTTGTAATTATTTGTGTTATGGAAACTGTATTGAAAATGTTAGCGCCGTATTATTCAGAACAAAAAATCTTAAACAGCTTGATGCAGTTGTTTCCGAATATAAATATCTTGGGGACTGGCGCCTTTATATTGAGCTGTCTAAGAATTATAAATTCGGCTATCTTCAGGAGGTATTATCAAATTTCCGGAAACATCCAGGCAGTGTTACCGCAAGTGGAAACGGATCGCCGGTTGCATTAAGGGAAACAGATCGTATCCGTTCCGATTTTGTGCGGCAGTTTGAAGTATTGGGGTTAACTGGTTCTGTAACTTTCAGAAAATGGAGGTTTTCAAAAAAGTTCTGGCCATGGGTGAATGCAATTGTCAGGGGCGATTATTTAAAAGCCCGGCAAATGGCCAAAGAAATAAGTGTAAGGAACCTTTTACTATATAAACCAAGCGCTTTTTATCTTTTGGGGGCTACTTATAACAGGTTGTTTTTTTTTATTGCTCAAAAGTGGCTTACGAGAAAAAAATAGCGTCAAATTTCAATCCTGTGAAAGGGAATGTTATTTAGCTTTGCCGCATACATGGGAAATGCAGAGGGGTACATGGCTGCGGTTCCTATTGAATAGACCGATTTTGCGTCGGCTAATAAATAAAAATCAAGGAAAGACCTGGAAAAATCGATGGTATGTGACTGGTCTTTAGGCACACTGTCTGCATGTGTGCGGCACCCGTCAATTACATATACCTCTTCTATATCCGACAGGCTGTTTAAAAAAGCAGCGCTATCGGAGGTAACTAAAAATTTTTCCCGGGGAAGGTGCAACATTACCGATAAAAGACCCTCCCGGCATTGATGTATCAGCAGTTTTTTTGCTGTATCTTTTAATGGCTGGTAGTTATATTCAGGAAAATCTCCTAATAAATTTTGAAACCTGAAATTAATCCCGGTATACCTGCCGCCAATAAAGCTTTTTAGCCGGTCTATTTCAAGCTGCAACTGCTGTGCCGGTTTAAATAGTTTTTTAAATAAATCCCCCCACTCAAAAGCAGTTCCGTATTCCTGGTTGAGATCTGCAAGTATATCTTTATTGGCAAAACAGTGGATCTGTTTGGCCGGATTTATTTTTCTAAGCCTGTCGGCGGGCGCATTTCCAATAAAGTATACAAACGACGAAGTAAATATATTAAAGGATATTTCTCCTTTTTTTAACCTCCAGTCGTAATCATTAGGCCGTAAATAATCGTAAAGGTCAAAAGGATAAACGTAATGGATCCTGTAATCCATATTTTTAATCAGGCAGAAAGCAAATGTTGAGATAATTCCTTTAAACCTGTCTGTCAGCCCGCCACTCCAGAGGGTACCATCCACACAAAAAATAAAATAATTCTTTGCTGATGCCGGTTTGTGAAAAAAGCTGAATCTTTTCAGGGAATGAACTTTATCGCGCTGTTCTTTGGTGAGTGCTGAATAAATTCCCGTTGTGATAAGTTTTTTAAATTGCTTCAGCCCATTCCTGCCCATCTTAAAATACCAGGTTGTTCAAATAAGCCGCGTCTTCCTTTACACATTCGAGGGGCGCTTTTTCGTAAGCCTCCTGTTCCAGTATATAATGCTGCATGCCTAATTTTTTCGCCTGTCCCAGTATGGATTTATAATCAATAGAGCCTTGCCCTACTATACAGCTCTGGTTGCTTTCCCCTTCTTTGAAGGGTGTGTTTTTACGCCTGTCTTTAACGTGGCAGAGCCTGAAACGACCGTTATGTTTTTGCATCCAGGCCACAGGATCCTGACCGGCGGTTACTACCCAGTAAATATCCATTTCAAAATCCACAAGAGACGGGTCGGTTTCTTTGATTATAATGTCCTGGGGGTACTGATCATCCTGCAACCGGAAAGCGTAATCGTGGTTGTGGTATCCAAACCTCAGGCCGTTCTTTTTACAGATTTCGCCTGCCTTATTAAAATCATCGGCGGCTTTTTTATAGTCGTCCAGTGTTTTTTGTTTTCCTAACCACGGGCACAGGAGGTATTTCATGCCTATTTCCCCGGCTTCGGCAGCTTTTCTTTCAAAATCGTTTTTAAAATCACAATGGCTGCTGATGATGCGCATGCCCAGATCATCCATATATTTTTTAAACTCTTTATTGCTCATTCCCCAGAACATACCTTCTTTTCCTTCGTAGCTTTCTATTGTTTTATAACCAAATGAGGCCACCTGTTTCAGCACGCCTTTAGGATCTTTGGGCAGGTCATCTCGCAGCGAGTATAACTGCAGGCCCAGGTCGGTAATAGTGCCTTTGGGGCCTGTTGCTTTTGTACCGCCTGCGCAGGAGCCAATAGCAAGGCCCAGGGTGGTAGCGCCGCTTAACTTCAAAAAATGTTTTCTGTTCATTTTAATATGTTTTTGTAGAGTTGTGGAATTTGATATTCGCTTCCTGGTATTTAAGATTTATATACCATCGTCTTCTATAACCTTAGGCTTTGTTTTACACATCACAAACATGCACCGCATGTTCCAGCGCTTTAAAATTTTCGGCATCCGTTTTTCCGGTGGGAATAAATTCCTGGGAAACATAACCTTTAAAGCCGGTATCATAGATCGCCTTCATAATCGCGGGGTAATATAGTTCCTGCTTGTCATCGAGTTCATGTCTTCCGGGCACACCTGCCGTATGATAATGGGCGATATACTGGTGATTGTCACGAATGTTCTGAATCACATTCCCTTCATCAACCTGCATGTGGTAAATATCGTAAAGCAATTTAAAGTTTTCGCTGCCCAGTCTTTTGCACAGCTCAACACCCCATGCCGTATGATCGCACATATAATCCTTATGGTCTCTTTTGCTGTTGAGCAGTTCCATAACCAGCACCACATTGTTTTTTTCTGCCAGTGGCAGGAGCTTCTGTAATCCTGCCACACAATTGTTTAATCCTGTTTCATCGTCCATACCCCGGCGGTTGCCACTGAAGCAGATCAGGTTCTTATATCCTGCTTTTGCCACCAGCGGAATACCTTCTTCATAATCCTTAATCAAAGAAGTATGGAAATCGGTTCCGGCAAAACCATCTGTAAGGCTTATTTTGCCCGGTATATAGCACATGCTGCTATACAATCCATATTTCTGGATAGTGGGCCAGTCTTTGGGCGCCAGCAGGTCTATGGCCTCAAGCCCTATTTTCTTTGCAACTTTACATAGCTCCTCAAGCGGTACTTTCCCAAAAGTCCACTGGCATACGCTATGGTGAATATTGCCCTTTAATTTTGCCATGATTTGTTTTTCGTTTGCAAATGATTGTAGTGGCGCCAAACCCGCGGCAATAGAGCCTGCAGCAAGGGTTTTAAGCATGGTTCGGCGTGAGGAATTAGGCATCTGTTATTTTTTATCGTTTTTAAAAGTTAATATAAACAGCATCATTACCGCAGCGGCTATACAAGCGGGTATGAGCCACACCATTTTCCAATCTTGCGTACCATCGGCTAATTTGTAATGATCAGTAATATAACCTGCAACCCAGAAACCAATTAACATCCCTACGCCATAAGTAGCCAGGGTTATAAGTCCCTGGGCTGAACTTTTAAATTTTTCCCCGGCTTTGGCATCGGTATAGATCTGACCCGATACAAAAAAGAAATCATAACATACCCCGTGAAGCGCAATACCAAGAATGAGCATAAAAGACAGCTCTCCGGCGTTGCCATAGGCAAACAATAAATAGCGTACCGCCCAGGCCAGCATGCCAATCAAAATAGTGTTCTTAAATCCGAATCTTTTAAACAGGAAAGGAATCATTAAAAGAAATAAAACTTCAGAAACCTGCCCGATGGCCATTTTAGCAGTAGGATTTTCTAATCCAACGGCTGTTAAAAAGGGATTCGCATTTTGATAGTAGAAGGCAAGAGGGATACAAATGAGGATAGAAGCAATAAAGAATATCAGGAAATTTTTGTCCTTTAATAAGCTTAATGCATCCAGGCCCACAATCTGGCTGAAAGATTTTCTGTCCGAGTCGGTTTTAACAGGAGGTGTTTTGGGCAAGGTGAAGCTGAACACACCTAAAATAGCAGAAGCAATTGCGGACATCAGGAATGTGTTTTTTAGTGCGCCTGTAGAGGCATTAGCTCCATCCCAATGAAATATATAGCTGATAGCGAGGCCTGCCACTATCCAGCCAATTGTGCCAAATACACGGATTGAGGAAAACTCTTTCTCGGGGTCATTCATTTGCCTGAAAGAAACGGAATTCACAAGTGCCAGTGTAGGCATGTACAGGACCATATAAACAAAAACATAGGGATAGAAAACCGAAATATTTTCGGCTTTAAACATCAGGTACATCAAAATAGCGCCCGCAATATGCAATATTCCCAAAATACGTTCGGCATTAAAGAACCTGTCAGCAATCAACCCAATAATAAACGGAGCGATGATAGCCCCCCAGGATTGAGTAGAAAACACATTGGCTGTTTGGAGACCATCTGCCTGTAAATTGTTTACCAAAAAAGTTCCTAAAGTGACAAACCATCCGCCCCAAATGAAGAATTCGAGGAACATCATAAAAGATAACTGGACCCTGGTACCTGGTTTCATATTTGCTTTCGTTATAGTTTTAAACAATGATTTAGCGATAAATGTACAATTATATAATGAAAAATGTTTTTTGTATTTTTCTTCCCTGTCCGAAAATTATTAAAATCTTATAAAAAGTTTCGAGTTTTAAAGAAAATTTCAAAAAATTAGAAAAATACAATTTCTGGAACGGTAATATATCACAGGCGCTGTACAAACCGAGCTGCCATAACAGGCAGCCCGGTTTCTCTATTACGTTCTGTAATTAATGCCGGTATTATATACTGGCCAGTTCTGCCTTATGTTCTTTGTGATTGGTGTTGCCGAATTGCATGGCGGCTTTTACAAAGTTCACAAAGATCGGCTGCGGTTTTTCTACCGTGCTTTTTAATTCAGGATGATATTGCACTCCAATAAAGAACGGATGAGCCGGTAATTCAATAATTTCCACCAGTCCGCTGTCAGGATTCTTGCCACTGGCAACCATGCCTGCGTGCTCAAAAGCTTCAAGATAGTCGTTGTTAAACTCCCAGCGATGACGATGCCGCTCCTGTATCAGCTCCGAACCATAAATATTATGGGCAAGGCTGCCTGGCTTAACAGCACATGCATACGATCCTAACCGCATGGTACCTCCCTTCTCCGTTACTTTTTTCTGTTCTTCCATCAGGTCTATCACAGGATATTTGGTCTGTTCGTCCATTTCGGTAGAATTCGCATCTTTAATATTTAATACATTCCGGGCAAACTCGATAGCCGCCATTTGCATGCCCAGGCAGATGCCGAAAAACGGTAATCCGTTTTCCCGGGCATATTTTACGGCAGTGATTTTGCCTTCCACACCGCGCAGTCCAAACCCCGGGGCTACCAGTAACCCTTCCAGCCCGGCCAGTTTTTCAGCTACGTTTTCTTCTGTAATATATTCACTGTGCACATTCACAATCTGTACCTGGCATTCGTTCATGGCGCCGGCGTGTACAAAGGCTTCCAATATTGATTTATAGGCGTCCTGCAATTCGAGGTATTTCCCAATCAGCCCGATGCGCACAATGGTTTTAGGATACTTTAGTTTGTCCAGGAACGTGTGCCATTTACTTAATTCGGGTTCATTATAGCCTGTAATATTCATTTTTTTCAGGCAGGTCACGTCCAGTTTTTCACGAAGCATGGCTAATGGAACTTCGTAAATAGTAGACTGATCCGCCGCTTCAATAACGGCCTCATGGCGTACATTGCAGAACTGTGCTATCTTCCGTTTCAGTTCAGGCGTTAAAGGCCTTTCTGCCCGGCAAACAATGATATCGGGACTTACCCCCTCCTGGCTGAGCAGGCGAACGCTGTGCTGTGTAGGCTTTGTCTTTAATTCTTTTGCAGCCTTTAAATAGGGAACATAGGTAAGATGTATCACCACGGTATCTTCTTCCGGTAATTCCCACTGTAACTGACGGATGGATTCTACAAACGGCAGGCTTTCAATATCGCCGATCGTACCACCAATTTCTGTAATAACAATATCGTATTCGCCGGTATTTCCCAGTTCCATCATCCGGCGTTTGATTTCATTGGTAATGTGCGGAACTACCTGTACGGTTTTGCCCAGGTAGGCGCCTTCTCTTTCTTTATTAATAACTGTTTGATAAATACGCCCGGTGGTAACATTATTTGCCTGCGAAGTAAAAATATTCAGAAACCGTTCGTAATGGCCAAGATCAAGGTCCGTTTCTGCACCATCTTCTGTTACATAACATTCTCCGTGCTCGTAGGGGTTAAGCGTACCGGGATCAATATTGATATAAGGGTCGAATTTTTGAATCGTTACCCTCAGGCCTCTTGCCTGCAGGAGTTTTGCAAGCGAAGCTGCAATAATACCCTTACCTAAAGAAGAGGACACACCTCCGGTTACAAAAATATACTTAGCCATAGTTGTTCGTTTACCCTATAAAAAACATCATCCCTACTTATTTATAATTAAGTAAACAGATGACAATATTTGAAAAATGAAATTAAAATGATCTACACACGACCGGCAGAAATCATCCTCGCGGGAGGATTTTATGAAGGTCATGCAAAGATAGAATTTTAAACCTAAATACCGGTTTGATTTTCTATAATTTTCTGCAGCCTGATTAAAATAGGGCCTGTGGCAGCAGGGATGATGTTCAGATTTGAATATTAAAACGGTACTTTGCAGAAAATTTTCTGTACATGAAACGAATATTTTTCCCGCTGATCTTCTCCGTACTGTTTTGTTCGGAGGCAATGGCGCAGGTTACGGAGGCAGTTCCCCCGGGCGTTAATCCAACATACAGGGCTACCGCTACAAAGGTCAATGACCTCGTACACACCAGGCTGGACGTGAGTTTTGATTACCAGAAACGCTATCTGTATGGTAAAGAGTGGGTGACGCTTACACCTCAGTTTTACCCAACAGACAGTTTGACTTTGGACGCCAAGGGAATGGAGATCAGGACGGTTGAGCTGGTAAATGGCAAATCCGGCCTGCCGTTAAAATATCAGTATGATGGCGAATTTCTGAATATCAAGCTGAACAGGATCTATACCCGGAACGAAAAATACACTGTTTTTATTGCTTATACAGCGAGGCCCGACGAGCTGAAAGCAAAAGGAAGTGCCGCCATCACCGATGCTAAAGGGTTGTATTTTATCAACCCCGATAGCAGTGTGGCGAATAAGCCTGTTGAAATATGGACACAGGGTGAAACAGAAGCCAGTTCGGCATGGTTCCCTACCATTGATAAACCCAACCAGAAAACAACACAGGAAATTTCAATGACCGTGCCTTCAAAATATACGACTTTGTCGAACGGAAAACTGGTGTCTCAAAAACTAAATAAAGAGGGCACCCGAACTGACACCTGGAAAATGGATCAGCCGCATGCTCCTTATTTATTTATGATGGCCATTGGAGCGTTTAAAGTATATAAGGATACCCCCTGGAAAGGAAAGGAGATCAGTTACTACCTGGAGCCTAAATATGCACCTTATGCCAAACAGATATTCGGCAAAACTCCGGATATGATTGATTTTTACAGTAAGACGCTTGGGGTGGACTACCCGTGGGTCAAATATGCGCAGGTGGTGGCAAGAGATTATGTTTCGGGGGCTATGGAAAATACCACGGCCACTTTGCATGGCGAACAGGTGCAAAAAACAGACAGGGAGCTATTGGACGGTAACCAGGAAGGCACTATAGCGCACGAGCTTTTCCACCAGTGGTTTGGAGATTATGTAACGGCCGAAAGCTGGAGCAATATTACCATGAATGAAAGCTTTGCCACTTTTGGGGAAGTGATCTGGCATGGCCACGATGCCGGGCAGGATGCAGAAGACCGGTCGCGCTATGAAAAGCTCATCAGTTACCTGCGCACTACAAAAAACGGAAAAAGCCCTGCTTTGGCGCGTTATTATTATAATGACAAGGAAGATGTATTTGACAATGTATCCTACCCTAAAGGATCCATTATTTTATATGCACTAAAAAACCAGTTAGGTAATGAAGCTTTCTATAAAGGACTTCAAAATTATTTAACCACTAATGCTTACAGGACCGGAGAACCACAGCAATTGCGTCTTGCTTTGGAGGAAGTAAGCGGAAGGGATCTGAGCCAGTATTTTAATCAATGGTATTATTATGGCGGTCATCCGATTTTAGAGGTAAAATATGGCTATGAAAATGGAAAAGCAACCATTAGTGTAAAGCAGGTTCAGGACAGCACTGTTCAAACGTTTATGTTGCCGGTTAAGGTCGATTATTATGTTAATGGTAAAAAGAGCAGCCAGCGTATCCAGATCGACCAGCGGGAACAGGATTTTGCTTTTGAGCTGCCTGCAAAACCTGAGTTCGTCGATTTCGACGCCGATAAAATTATCGTGGGAGAAGTGAAAGAGGAGAAAACGATTGCAGACTATACCTATCAATATAAAAATGTTCCGTCTTATGCCAATCGTATTACTGCATTAAAATTTGCGGCAAAAGATAAAAGTGAGCAGGCGCAGCAGTTACTGCTGCTGGGTTTGAAAGACAGGCAGGATGAGCTGCGCAATATTAGCATTAATGCATTGGATTTTTCGAACGCACAGGTAAAAAAAGAAGGGCTGCCGGTTATAGCGGATATTGCTAAAACCGATAAAGCGACGGCTGTAAGAGCGGCCGCTTTAAACAAACTGGCGCTTACCGGCGATCTGCAATATAAACCCCTGATGCAGGCGGGTATCAACGACAGATCTTATAATGTAATTGCTGCCGGTATTTCCGGGTTATCCAAATTGGCACCACAGGAAGGCGCTGCGGTGCTTGATCAGCTGGATGCCGATACCAAAGAGCATGTGCAGCCTGCAATTGCAGAGCTGTACATCACAGATCCTAAAGATGAGTACCAGCCTTATTTTTCAGCGCTCTTATCAAAAGCTGCTACTGCCAATAAAGCTTACCCGCTGATAGGGTCATATATCGGGTATTTAATTAAAAATACGAATCCGGCAATCACAGAAAGAGGATTGAAGGATCTGAATGATCTCTCGAAACGACTGAATCTGACCCAGGTATTTGCCGCTCAGATAGCGCCGGCCTATCAGAAAATAGCTGCAGATAAAGAGCAGCAGGCACAATCGGCTGCCCCGGCCTCTAAAGATAATTTATTAAAGCAGGCCGAAATTTTTAAAAAGGCGGCAGGGATGTTTAAATAGTGAATAGACCTCACCCGCCACGGCGGGCAGGCTCCCCGGGCTAAAACCTCTTCTGTGACGGCGGATACAGCCGGAGAAGGGAGCCAAAACCGAATAACACAAAATTGTTTTATGAAAAAAATATGCCTGCTTTTGACAATGATCTTTGTAATGGTGCTAATTCAAGCCAATGGTCAGCAAAATAGTTTTTCGGTTGCCCTGTCGGAAAACAGTTTGCACTTTGCAGGTGCTTCCGCAGCGCCTTCCATTACCTATAGTACCGGCTCGTCTAATAACCCTTATGGCAGCAGGAGCGATTTTGGGTGGGGTATCACTTTCGCGATGAACCATATTACCACCTATCACCTGTTTTATGGTATAGAACTTGGCTATACAGGTCTTAAAAGTAAAATGGAAACCAATAAGATTATTGTGGACGGCGCCTCTCCTGTGGATGCAACCGGAAAGCTGAATCTTCATATACAGGAGATCAGCCTATTCCCTAACACTGGTTACAGGTTTGCCATTAACAATAATATAAAGTTAGATGCGGGGGGTGGCCTGGAGATAGCGCCGGTACTAAAAAACAGGGAGCAAACACGGGTACGTGCAGATAACGGCAATGAGTATAGCTTTAATAAAGACAGAAAAAATATCAATACTGATATTAGAGCCAGAGTGCAATTAAAGCTAAATTACCAACGAACATATTTGAAGGGAAGCTATGCCTGGGGCTGCAAAAATTATCTCGAAGGGTATATTGGCGGCACTACCGATGCGGTTAGCCGTGTGTTAAGTGTTGGAGTAGGGTATAGTTTCTTTTAAATAGCTTTTTAGGAATAGAATGTGATCTACCGGTTTCACAGAAAAGATGGCTAATTGTACTTTACCTGTTTACAATTTTCTCATAATAAACCGGCATCCCATCCACGCGCATGCCTGCCACAATAACCCGCCATTGTTGGGCAATATCATTGTTCTTAAAGTTGATATCCAGTGAGGGGGCGTCTTTGTCCATTACAACCCCCGGTTCCCAGTACAGGGTTTTGCGCAGGTCTGTATCATCTTTGCCTCTGGTATTAAAACCGGCAGCCTGTCCAAAAGGAATATAGGAGGTATAGCCCGTTAAAGCCTTGCCCCAGTTATGGGTTAGCCGCTCCTTTAAGGTTGGGTCCGTATATTTTTTAGTGTAAATTAAAAGTACTGCACCCCATTTGCCACCCAGCAAAGAAACGCCTCTTCTTGGAATATATTTTACAAAAGCGATTGTCGGTAACTGTAAATCCACAACTCCCTCCGGGCTTATCTCCATTTCATCTACGAAAACCTGTGCCGCTGGGGGAGATTTGCCCGCTTTTGTATAACCATACCCCGGGATTCTGCCCTGTAATAAATCCCAAAGTGTAGCGCCACCCATATAAACAGAGGGGTCATTATCGAAATTAACTGGATAACCATTGGGATAGGATGTCAGCATTCGTTCAGACATGTAAAAATGTTCGACCGAATCCATTTTTGTTCTCCATTTTTTTGCGGAAGCAACCGTTACCGTTGGCAATGCACGGTATTTGCCGGTAGTGTCCACATAGGCGGCCAGTTGTGGCGGCAGGTTTGCAGTTACCGTTTTTTTCTTTTCGTCCTTTTCTTTTTTCTCCTTATTGATATTTTTAGCAGTGCCTTTCCCTGTGAAAGGATACCGCGCAAATGCTGCTGGTGGCAGTGTGTCTATCTCCAGTGTAAGTTTTTCCTGCCCTGCCGCCAATGCTACATAACACGAATCAAACAGTACAAAACTACTGTCCCGGAACCGCCCTTCCTGGTCCAGCGGCAGTTTCAGTGGTTGGTACCTGTTGTTGCTTCTTACCACCAGGTTCACTACAGCCGGCAACTTTTTGCCTCTTACCCTGCCCGACAGGCAGAACCAGGAAAGATCCCGGCCATATCTGTCCGGTGTCTTTTCCTGGTATGCTTTAACCGGTGCCGAACAGCGCAGGATGTCGTCTATTGTCCGCTGCGTGATAATATCCTTTTTCTCAAAAAGGCTGTCGGGCACTTCCCTGCCCAACAACAGCCAGCCCTGCGGCGATGCTTTCTGGCGGGGCAGTGAGGCGTCTTTCACTGCAACCGACAACATAGCCGGTACACTATCTGCATATATCAATTGCCATTCCTTTGCAGCTTTTTCCGAACTATTTTTGTCTATAACCTGAAATGAAGCGCCTGCCGGTAGCTGAGCGGCCGGGATGTACACAGAACGGGAGGCTAATACCTGATGCCGGCTGTTGCTCAATATCAATAGCAGTTCTCCCTCCGGAAGGTTTTCAACAGGTATATTTACATAACCGCTATCCCGGGATTTAAGGCTGAATACCGACTGATAGGCTACTTCTCCCTGCATGATACCGGATAGTTTCCAGCCGGTGGCCGGCATGCCGGGGCTTTTGTGCAACATTACATTTATAAATGTGGTATACGGCGTTACTTCCAACGCTACACCCTGTTCCTGCACCGGTGGTAATGCGATATCATCCATTCCGCTAACCGGTAAGTGTATACTGTACGCTTTTCCTTTTTCGGGAACAAACCGGAAACTGCCATATTCCTGTCCTTTTGTTGCGATGGTGGCCAGCGTATCGCCTGTGGAGGAAATTAACTGCATTTCTGCGGCAGCATTACCGGTAAGGTGGTAGCCTACCCGGTTGAATATACCGGCTGCCAGTGTACCGCCTTCGGGGTAAAGGTTAAGAAAAAAGGGCCGGGGTGTTTCGATGCCTAACAGGTGGATATCCTGGTGAAATACACGGCTGCTGTCTGCATGCAATAAACCTGAGGTGTAGGCCACCACCTTAAAACCATCGGCTGCTGTATAAGCAGGAACAACCCACTGCCCCGCCGCCATACCATTAAGTAGCGGATATACCTGGTGACACAGCAAATCGCCCTGCTCTTCAAACCAGTCTACATACAAATTGGTGGCGCCCGTTGCCGGCAACCCGCCCAACCCCACATAGCCGTTAAAGTGCACCGTATCTCCGGCGCTGTACAGGCTGTTATCCAGATGAAGGTACACCTGTTCCCTGGCTATCCTTAAATTGGGGGGTAAATCCGCGCCCGTGTCCTGACCTTTTACGGTAACAGAAAAAATAAAATGAAAAACAATTAAAAGGCAGCTGCTTTTTAACATGCACTGTATAATTAATTTGCTCTAAACGGTTTTTAAGACCTGAAATCCTGTACAACACTATACTGCCACTAAACAGTTATCTCAAGATACAACGAATTCCTGAATATAATGCTAAACGCCTACCGGTACATACGAAACACATTCGTAATAAGTATAATCATCACCATCATGTAAGGGATCGGAATAGATTATATATTGAGAGCAGGTTAATCCCTCACAGCAGGGAACTCCACTGTCGCAGGCAGAACCCTCCTGCTTACAATCCCCTTCTGGATTTTTGATACCGCCCATTACTTTTTTCAGCTGATCTCTTGTGAGTAGTTTTACTCCCTCAATATTTTGAAGGCTTAATTTTAGCTTCTTCATTTTTAAAAATTTAATTTGTTTAAGCAATCGCTTTTCAATCGTTATTACTGCAGATGGAACGGTTTAAAAGCATTTACAATTGCAAAGCTACAACCCTTCGTCGCAGTATTTCTGCGACGGAAAAATATTTTTTGAAAGGATTATTAATTTTAGTGGCGGGATGAGATTGAAGATAAAGTATTGGGTGCTATTACGAAAGAAAGTGAGCAAAGCAGTAGGGTGGGGAAGAAAAGGACGAAGGAACTTATAAGTCAATTATTAGATTAGTGCTTATAGATAGCGCCAGGAAATTTAAGAAAGCTGTTGAGCTGTTGCCCCAGTTGATTTTTAATCTTATCTGCTAATTTTTCGATCGGAATGTTGTTGTCGATTATATTGCCGGTTTTATCAATTAAGATATATTTTGGCAGCTCTTTTACGTACCTGGCAACGAAGTCCTGGTTGCTGGCGATATTAATGACGTAGGCATTTTTTTCGCTAATATTCATTTTTGTACTTATTGCTTTCCATTGATAAATATCCTTATCGGTAGAAATCGATATTGAAATAAAGGGAGCCGTCTTAAAATCATTTTCCAGATCTGCCAGTTTTGGCATTTGCTGTAAACAGGGCACACACCAGCTGGCCCAAAAATGCAATAAAATTATTTTACCCTTATTTTTTGATAAAAGCTGGTCTATGGTAATGGAGTGGCCGGTAGTGAAACTGATTAAGCTGTTAACCATTGTATGTGACCGAACATCATCCATACTGTCTTTTTTATTTTTTTCGAGCCAAACATAACCTCTATATTCCCTTTGCCTGCAATTTTTATAAAAGTGGCGGTAAACTTTATTGCTTAAGCTAATATTTTTACTAATAGCTACGCACATAGTGTACGCTAAGCCGTAGTCTTTAGCAAGCCCGGTAAAGTTCGATTTTATGAAATTAAAATTACTGAGTACTTCTGCCTCACTTTTCAGGTTCTCCTTTGCCGTAGGTTGTAAAACATCTATTACACCACGCACAAAAGCTTCTGCTCCGGATGCAAAAAAAATGTCTTTATCCACCTGCTCATTTAAGTAGGGTATAAGGCGGTTAATTTTTTCTTTAAATATATTTAGTTCTCGAAGCCTTGTAGCGTTGCTAAAATAAAATTGGTATAATGGCTCATAGTATCTTGCCAAATACAGTTTAGTAATTTCCTGCCGGCGGTAGTTGGGAATATGTAGTTGCTGACTAATACTGTCTATCAGTTTGGGTATTAACCTGCGGCGAAGATCGAGCTGATGAACGATTCCCATTTCGGCCTGCAAAAGCCTGTCTATATTAACTTCACCGGCATTAATGCTAAATACTTGAGGAAATGATGCCGATGCATACTTAAATATTTCTTTCAACTGATTCCTTTTGCTCTGAAAATCTATATCAGTAGGAGAAGAAATATACAGATTATTCAGGCTGTCTGAATTGATGGTATAATCCTGGCCGGGCCTGATTATAGCAGATATAGGAGGATAAGATAAAATGGTGGGCTTATTCAGGTACAAAATATAATGGAATTGCCGGTTCGGGTCTTCGAAAGCGCGGGTGCTTAGGCCCCTGATATTGGTGTAACGCAGCGGAGCGCTGTCCCTGACAGCAACGGAGGAAGCGACAAAAATATTTGCAGGTTTAAAATCCGATCGGAACTTGTTCTCATGTAAGCAAGAGCTTAATATCAAAGTAACCCCAAATAAAAAAAAACGATTCACTGGAAAGAAATTTTATAAAACAGACATGATCTCCCCTGATTTTTCAGGGCCGGAATATCAACGGTTTTCCCTGATAAAAATAATAAAAAAATACTAGAAAGACACAATAGGTTATACATTTATATATACAACCTATTGCGCGTTGTTGGAAAATCAAGTGGCCTTTCTGCACTTATGCAACAGTACAGGGAGGGGCTGTTAAAATACCCTGGCAATTACTACCCCATAAACATTTACCACTTTTACATTTGCCGTTAAGGGATACTGCTTGGCCATCGCAACACTTGTCAAGTGTGCCACAGTCCGCGTCGGTTGTACATTCTTTGTCTTCGGGGGCATTTCCACCAAATATCTTTTTTAACTGTTCTCTCGATAAAATTTCTGCGCCTTCAATATTTTGAAGGCTTAATTTTAGCTTCTTCATTTTTAAAAATTTAATTTGTTCAAACAATCGCTTTTTAATCGTTATTACTGCAGATGGAACGGTTTAAAAGCATTTACAATTGCAAAGCTAAAACCCTTCGAGCCACTATTTCTGGCTCCAAAAAATATTTTTAACGCTCTTTACACAATACAA
>JASGEW010000032.1:0-5973 GCA_047606125.1 Niabella sp.
AATATTTTTGATACTGAACCGGGGTAAGGATGTTTTGATACAGACTGTCGCGCTTGCTTTCAATTAGCTGAACAGCTTCTAAAAACGCACCCTTGTTCGGGGATATCTTCAGTGCCTGATTTCTCTTTTCCTGCTGCTCAATATTCAACCGGACGATCTGCCCCTTTTGTTCATTGTTGGCTTCCAGGTTCTCTGATAGCGCCTCTCCTATTCTCCGGGCACGCGCTAAATTTGCCTGAAAAAAAGTTGAGTCTGGTAATTTTGGAACCTGTTCTGTATTGGTCTGTTGCGCAAATACAGCCGCCGGAAACAGAAGTGTCAAAAAGAAATAAAAATTCTTTTTCATTTTTAAACCTTGAAATTTGAATGAAAGCGTTGTTATATATACAACTGCCTGGTTTCATAAAAGCAACCTAAAGATTGCGGCACACAAAGCAGCAGAAAACTTAAAAGTTAGAAATCTTTATTCTCATATTTGTTATTTCATATTTGGTTAAATATTTAGTTTAGTAACCCGAAGATATGACTATATACTTTTAAAGCAAATTATTTTTTTATTAAGTTGTTTTATACACAGATCTGGGACATCTATTATTATGTGCGCTTTTATAAAACAGCCCTATCAAAATTTAATTGCCCTTACATGCCGCTACGCAATAGGTATAAACAAATTACCGGCAATTAAAAATATCACCCCCCCACATTCACGCTGATCCTCTTTCCGTTATAACTGAAAGTCAATTGCTCATCGTCTATTTTAATTATCTTAATTTTTTCATCAATCTTTTCTGCAACACCTACTGCCATAGTGCGCCCGTTGTAAGTGATCAAAGCGGTCTTCTTCCTGGTAACGGGATTGTAGATATAGCCATTGTATTTAATAGCAGGCGGAGGCGCTGCGGGCATTGCGTTCAATTGTGAACTATACGGCTGTGCCGGAGGGGGCATATTTTTACCGGCAGCAA
Organism: Niabella sp.; assembly: GCA_047606125.1. GTDB lineage: Bacteria > Bacteroidota > Bacteroidia > Chitinophagales > Chitinophagaceae > Niabella. The sequence goes on from JASGEW010000032.1 coordinate 966, forward strand.
GGGTATCCACGGCTGCTTCTTCAGCAGCTAAATCATTATTAAACGGATCGGGATAAGCTGTTGCCAGTAAATTATAAGCAGTGTCCTGTTGTTGCTTGGGTTTGGGTATATATACCGTTTGTGGAGCAGGAGTGTCCTCTCCCGACAATCCTTTGATCACCTTATAAATGATCAATCCCCATATCAGCACTACCAGTGCGATGAGTATATACTTGGTATTGGGATTGTTCTTCATAAAAGATCAGGGTTGGATGGTGAGTGTCCATACGTTTGAATAAGGACTGGTATAGCTATTGTTTAACGCCCGCACCCGCCACTGGTATTGTTTTCCTTCCGGCAGGCTGATCTGCAGCTGATTGCCTGTGGTAAGGGAGTCGATGTACAATAATTCAATTTGCTCAAATGAGGGTGTTACCACCTGCAGCTGATATTGTACAGCTGACGCTACAGCATCCCAGGAAAACCGCTGCAGGGTGTCCGATGTTACTACGCTGTCCGATGGCGCTACCAATACCACCTGTTCGTTGCTCAGGTCTTTTTCCAGTATATCCTCACAGCTGGAAAAAAGTGTTAATAGCGCCGGAAATAGTACCACGCAGGCAAACCGGCATTTTTGTGCAGTCCATTTTCTTTTTTGATATACCCGTAGTTGTAACATACCGTCTATCTTATTTTATAACGTTCTGTATATAGAAAGTACAATTCAGGTCTTCTTTGCCTGAGCTGTTGTCTTTTACCTTTTTAAAATTTACCGAAGCCACCCTGCATATCCTGTTCTCCTGTTCCAGGTTAAACACCAGTTTCAGCATAGCTTTGTAATCGCCTGCCACGGTAACAATGCGTGTCCACACGTGCTGGTTACTTATCCCCAGCGGCTTGTACTCCTTAAAGTTTAATCCCAGGTCATCGCAATGAACGTTCAGCGCGGCAACAATATTAGCGTCCATAACCGTACTGTCGAGTATATATTGCTTTTTCCAGGAGCCGATCTCATCTGATTTTTTTTCATACACAGACAGGCTGTCCAGCTTCCTGCTGCTTTGCAGGGCCGCCATCCTGTTATTATTATAAGCGTTTATTGTATTCAACGTTTTTTTAAATGCCAGCAAATAGCAAAGTAAAAAAAGCGGCAGTACCGACCATAATAAAAGCTGCAGCTTTTTACGGTACCCATTCTTTTGCGATATGTCGAAATATTTTATCACCTGCTATTTGAAATACGATTTCATCCGTATATTGTTTATTCTTTTAATGGCCGGATGGAACCTTCGATTCGAAAAATTTTCATATCCTTGAGTGAAAAAATGAAAATTTTTCTCATGTCGGTTTCATTTATTATCCTTAGATCTTATCAGGTAGCTACTTTTACCTCTATGGTAAATACAGCCGCCTGCTGCTCTGCTTTATATAAATAGCTTTTAATAGATACAGACTGCACCCCGCTGATGTTACGGATAGCCCTGCTGAATGTTTCCAGTTCGGTAGGATCGACAGATGCGCCTGATATCCATATTTTACCATGATCAAAAATATATTCACTTACCCCGATGCTCTCCTGCAAAGGGGCGGCCTGCAAACTGGTTAAGCTCACCGAAGGAGGTACCAGTGCTGCTATCCGGTCAATATAAAAGCCATGCCTGGTGGTTTTATCCCAGCCCGAGCGTGTAAAAAAGCTATATGCTGAATCTAACTGCGCACCGGCAGCGTCATTTCCTGCCAGCTGGCTGTTGATCAGTTCATTACTTTGTGCCAGCTCTTTGTTTTTGCTGTAATAATTATTAAACACAAAAAAATTAACAAGGAGCAATGCCAGGGTAGTAATGAGCATTGCCCATCCTGTAAACCGGAAAAGTTTATAATAAACATACTCTTTCTGAAGGTAGCTGATCCCGGTAGTGCGGATGTCGCTATGCACCCGGTCGGCAGGTTTCAACAGCAACGCCAGCGCCCCTCCCAGTCCTAATACCTGGCTGGTACGGTAGCGGGTTTCACCTATTTCAACTTCTTTATAAACGCTGCCGGCTGCATTTTCCGGTATTACCGTGTGCACTTTGCGCTCCGTTATTTCCAGCCGGAGCGTGGGCGTTATTATTCCGGTGTTCCACTTATTCATAAAAGGGAGCACGATCTCGACAGGATTAGATCCCAGGGTAAGGGATACCAGCCGTATACCTGCCTGGCTCATCTGTTTAATAATATCTTCGATATAGGTTTTACGGGCTATATACACTTTTTCTGCACCTTCACCGGTGCGGTGTGTGGTATATACAAAATCCTGCGGATTAGCACCGGGAAAAAGGGTGCTGATCAGGTTTTCAGATGTGCCACGGTCATTCGTCCGCATTAAAATACCCTTACCATTCAGTGTTACAGCAACCGGCACGTTCGCAGGCAGTTTGTCCTTCAGCACTTCCCAGTTGCTGATCCGCTCAAAGTCGGCGGTTTTGCGTACCTGTCCTTTTACTGGTCTTACCATCACACCCGATATGATCATCCTGTCATTTTCTAAAAAATGGATGTCGAGGCCAGCAGCCCCGCGAATGGTAATAATATTATTTCGGATGTACCTGAACACAACTTTAGTTATAAATAATGGTGGGCCGGATGAACACGATGGATACCACCTTGATATTGGATTTTGACCGTGAGCTGAATAACCATTTTAAAACAGGGATACGGCTTAGAAAAGGAATACCTGATGAGGTTTCTCCTTTTTCCGTACGTTCTATACCTCCCAGCATTACCATGTCATCATTCTTCACCCTAATAGTGGAATTGAATTTACTGGTGGAGGTTGGGGGCGGGGTATTAATATCTGTTTGTGATGTAAAATTAGTGATGTTCATTTCCATATTCATCGTTACATCTTCATCAGCCGAAACAAATGGTTTTATATTTAATGTCAGGTTTGCTTCAACAGGATAATATTGAGTAGTTTCGATTGTATTTGTTGTCAGCGATCCTAAAGTGTTTTGAGTAGTTACCTTATAATACCTTGTATTGCCAATACTGAGTTTTGCAGTGTGCCCGTTTAAAGTGGAGAGTTTGGGAGTTTGACGGGCCTCCACATTTTCCAGTTTTTCCATGGCCTGCAGCGTTACATAGAAACTGGGTGTAACATGCCCCAGGTTAAACACATTGTTTAAACCGATCTGGTCGATAAATTTGTTGATGCTTTTGGAGCTTAAAGTGAAGTCCAGGCCATTTAAGATCGTACCACCGGTTTCAATAGAATCCTGCGAAGTGGCTACGCCGGCTTTAACACCCGCTTCTATCGTTCGGCCCTTGGTTACATCCATAATGATCACTTCAATGGTAATCATCGGCACTTTACGGTCTACCTGTTTTACTAATGCTTCGATCTTATTGATTTGCGGCTCCGGGCCCGTTACCAGAAAAGCGTTCAGTTCGCTGAATTCTTTTATGATCACGTCTTTTTTCAGGTCATCCGGCAGAAAATAACCCAGGGAATCGACACTTCGGTGATGTAGCTGCACTAACCGTTGGCTGCGGATACCTTCGAGATTTTTTTCACCAATCATGTACACCCCGTTCTCATTAGTAAAAGAATAAGGGGTGCCCAGTAATATTTTTTGCAGGGCCTGGGCGTAAGTAAGGTTGCGGGCTTCGGCGGTTACATTCCCGTTCAGCTCTGCATAAACAAAATAAGCTACCCCTGCCTGCTGAGAGATGTTTCTCACCAATTCTTTTAAAGGCGTATTCACTGCGCTGATGTTTAACAGCCGCTCATTGCCTACCTGCTCAGCATCTACTGATAAGCGGGCGGGTGTTTTGCTGTCGCCTTTGGGCAATGTGCGAGAGATTGTATAATTGGAGTTGGACAGGTTGGAAGCTCTGGTTACAAACTCTTCATCATCGGCCAGGGACTCCAGCACATAGCTGCGTTCATCCGCCTTGCTGAATTTTAAACGGTTGCTCCAGCATAGCTGTTCAATGGCCCTGCCGGCGGGCATCTCTTTTACAAAAACCGTAACCAGCTTATTAACAGCATTGGGCAGTACTGCAATATTGATCCCGCTTACCTGTGTGATTTTTTTAGCGGCCTGTAACAAAGTGTCATTTTGCAGGTCCAGTGTAATCAGATTACTGGAACTGTTATAGTCAACTTTAATTTCTTTGGGGGGTGGCGGCAGGTCCAGCCTGGGATCGTGGTAATTGCGTACATTGATGATCGATCCATAAAAATCATAATCTAAATTATACTGTTGTGCTAAAAAATACAGCACATCCTGCACTGGTATATTAGAAAAATGATTGGTCATGGACTGCTTAACATCGGGGGCGATATTGATATTAAGCTTGTAAGACCGGGCCAGCCCGCGCATAAAATCTGCAATGGGCACGGCAGCTACATTCATTTCTATTTTTTGATTGAGCCCTGGAAGATCAATAGCAAGGTTATTGAGCCGGTAACGGATATTGCTTAAACGGGAGGGGTCCTGGGCAGATATGCTACCGCAGATCAGGTAACACCCAATTGTCAGCCATAGTTTATTTTTCCATGAGGCCAATAAAGCAGTTATGCGCATTTCCAAATACAATTAGCTCTTTTAAGCTTAAAGATAAAGGATGCTACGGAATATCCGGCAAATAGGCGTAAGAAAATATTTATCAGCGATTGCAAATTGTAACGGAGCGGGTTATTATTAGGCATAAGCATACCGGTTAAACCCTTCAGGCGACCATTCATCCTGCACATAATTATCGGGTGAGATCATTTGGCCGGTGTAAGCATCGTACATCCGGCCATTCATGTTGATGAGCGTAAGGGCTTCTACATGTTCATGGCCTGTAAAACCACGGTACAGCCAGTCCGGTACTGCCGGTACGCTGGTATACGTCCAGTTGGCAGGGTTGCGCTTACGGCCTCAGGCGGCCCGTTTTGGCCTACTATCAACTTTTCAAAGAACTGCCTGATGCCTAACCCTACCGGCGGCGGCCAGCAGTTGCCGCAGACAACAGCATAATCGTATGAGGCCGGGAGACC
>JASGEW010000033.1:0-41923 GCA_047606125.1 Niabella sp.
CAATATCAGGAGCATCGGCAGGCAATCCCTTTAACGCCGTTTCTGCATCGCCATATTCTGAAATACATTGAAACCCCGGTGTTTGATTTACCAGGAAACGCATACCATCTCTTATTTCGGGTATATCTTCAACAATACTTATGGTAATCGGCTTTTCCATGGTGCAAAGTTCTTATTTCTTAAACATTACAGGCTATAACAAAAGTTATATGGCAAACGGAACGGTTATGTGAACAGAGGAGCCCCGGTTACCGGTTATTTCAAAGTTCCCTCCTATTTGCCGCATCCGTTGCTGCATGTTTTTAATGCCATTACCAAAATGAATATTATTATGCTCAAAACCTTTTCCGTTATCCCTTATGGTAATCGCTAATGTATCGCTGACTTCGATATCAATAGTAACAAAAGTGGCGCCCGAGTGTTTGAGGATATTATGTACAGCTTCTTTATTTACAAGGTAAATATTGCGCCGGAACTCCTGGCTTACCAGCTTATCGGGCAGCAGTTCGCTTACACTAAACCGATAGGCAATGCCTGCATTATCCAGCAGTTCGGCCGTTTGCTTGCGCATATATACAACCAGGCTTTCGAGCGTATCGTGTTCTTCATTCACTGTCCAGATGATCTCGTTCATTTTTTGAACAAGCTCCTGGGAAAGATTTTTTAATTTGGAGGCAACTATTTCCTGGCCCTGTAACGAGCGGCTTAAAAAAAGCATAGAGGTAAGACCGGAGCTGATATCATCGTGCATTTCACGGCTGATGCGGCGACGCTCCTGCAATTGCCCGTCAATAGTGGATTTCAGGCGGATATTTTCCTGCTCAGCCTGTAAGGTTTCTATTGCTTTTGTATGCAACTGTTGCCGTTGCCGGTAATAGCGATAGCCCAAAAACAGCAATAATCCCAGCAATAAAATGCCCGCAATTGAAACCCATAATAAAATGCGTTGTCTTGTAACGTCCCTGTTTCTTTGCTCAAGTAATAATTTTTGCTTTAATAGCTCTGATTGTTTTTTTGCTACGTTGTATCTGGTTTCCAGTTCCTGTATATTTTTCAGTAAAGGCGCGTTCAGCAGAGCAAGATGCAATGAATCGTACTGCTTGCGATATTGTTCATAGCCGTTCATATTGCCTGTGGCTATTTGTATATCGGACATCAGTGACAGCATTTTAGCTAAATTATTCTTTTGATTATTTTCCTGCGCATATAAAATGGCAGAATCAAGACAGTCCTTTGCAGGCCGCAACTTTTTTTGCCAAAATGAATTTTTAGCGATGTTATATAACACATTAGACTTGATATTGGGATCATTCAACTCCTCTGCAATAGACAATGCTTTTTTATTAATTATATCGGCATTATAAAATGCTTTCTTATCTGTATATGCCTGTCCGATATTAGCCAGGGAAATGGCTTCTAAATATTTATCGTTTACTTGCAATGCCGCCCTGTAAGCCATGTTGTTATATTTAATCGCTTCATTCAATTCGTTCAAAGAGTAAAGTATACTGCCGAGATTGCCGTACGCCGCTCCTTTAGCATCGGTATCATTTTTTTGCTCTGCTGCGGCTACGCTTTTGCGGGCATAAGCAAGCGCTTTACCGGGCTGTCCGAGCAAATTATACACGCCTGAAAGGTTGCCGTATATTACATCTAAATTTGGATTGTGTTCCTCTTCCATCAACGGCAGCGCTTTAAGATAGTAATCTGCAGCCATTGCGTATTGGTCATTGTATTGATAGTCTGTGGCAACATTACTAAGAGCCACTGCATAAAGGTGTTTCAGGTTGTTACTTTTGGCAATTTCAACCGCTTCGAGGCTTAGCTTTACAGCTTCTTCAAATTTCCCCTGCGATTCTAATACCCCGCCGTATAAAAACCTGTATCGGATCATTCCTGCCGGGTAATTTAATTGCCTGCTAAGTGCGTTTGCCATATTCAAATACTTAACCGCAGAGTCAGGCAAATTAAGGGAATAATCTTCTCCTAATCTAAGCAGTGTTTTTACCTTATTAGTATCCGCGGGCGCTGCTGCAACCTCACGTTTTAAGCTATCCTTGTCTAATCCTGAAACGTGTTGAGCATTGCCGGTAAAATTCAATACTGCCAGCCATAACAGTTGCAGAAGATATATTTTAAGCAGACGATGATCCACAGGGCCGGGATTTTAAAGTTAAAAATACTTATGAAATTAAACTTCGAAGAAGCATCCATTTTCCAGGAGCTTTCATTCCTGCTGCATAATCATTGGTACTCTTAACAACACCTTGCAGCTAATTCTTTCCCAAAGATAAATTTTTACCGGCAATAAATTAATTCCCGAAATGCCCTATCTCGTCTTTAAAATCAATAGTAGTGTTATGTTAATGATAAATTGTCGCATTTAAAGTGAATAGTGAATGGTCAATAGTGAGTATATATCCGAAATTATTCACTATTGACAACTCACACTTAACTTAACAGTAGGATTATTAAGGTACAACGAATGGCGAATTTTCTTAAAGGTAATTGATAAAGTAAAAACAGCTTGCACCAATGCTCAACAGGAAGTGCCGCATTTTTGTGCTGGCGCCAATAAAATGGTCGCTTTTCTTCGTCATTGATTTTTAGCATAGTGATAAAACAATAAAACGCAGTCGTCATCAATGTTTCAGAAGATTATCAATTACAATTCCCACGGATTAATCAGCTTAATGCCGTCAATGTTTTTGAAGTCGTCAATATTTCTTGTTATCAAAGTAAGATCGTTTACTAAAGCAGTTGCTGCAATAATTGCATCGGGAAGTTTGATACTTACAGACTTTCGCACGTTGATAGATGCATTAATAACATTTTTGTTCATTTCAATCATATCAGCTAATGCAATAAAATCTTCTGTTTCTTTTGTGGGATCTTTGTATCCCAAAAATTCAATGTAGGTAATAAAAGAAATAATGTAGGTAATAAAAGAAATTGTAAAATTTTTATCAATAATTTCTGCCATAAAACGCAAGCCATTTTCGGGCAATCTTTTCGCCTGCGCATCAATCAGCACATTGGTATCTATCAAATATTCCTGTCCCATTCGTTACGACTTTCATTGACGTATTGGTGCATTTTTTCGGCAGCCTCTTCACTAAGTGTTCCGAAATAATCAGACGGTTTTTTCTTGCTGTTAAGGGTTTCCGTTTTGCTTATTTCATAAGGCGTTTTTAATGCCTTTGCCAAACCCTCGAAAAGAATTGTTTCTTCTTTCGTTTTCGGATGCAATGTAATTGTCTCCATCGTTCTAATTTTTAATTTCTTTCTCAAAGATAATTTTTTATCGGCAATAAATTAATTCCCGGATTGCTCTATCTCGCCCTTAAAATCAATATAAGGATATTGCTCCTGCAAAGACAATGTCTTGATAATACGTTTCTAAAAACTTTTTATGCTGCGAAGATTGCGGATTAAATGGCTTATGGTTTTTGGCAATTACAATCCGCTTAGCAACAAAGCTAAGTGAACGAATCTCAGATTACCTCGGCCAGCTTCTTCATAAATTCGGCATACTCCAGCACATAGTTGGATTTCTTCTCATATTGCACTTTAGGAAACGCGTTCCGCAACAGGTTAAGCGCTTTATAGGCATCTTCCCTGGTGTAAAAGAAATCAACAAAATTATCGCGTGCGTCAAGCTCATTCTTCAGGCCCACCCCTCCGTTATAATAAATAAACGGCAGGTTAAATTTGCGTGTGTTAATATAAGGTACAGATGAATAATACAGTGATCTTATATATACATAATCGTATTTTAAGAGGCCCCGAACCCTTGCTGCCAGTTCCTGCACTGTTTCCTCTCTTTTAGCCTGGATGCGCCACTGGTTAATAGAGGCATTAAAAATATCAATCCCTCCTATTTCTTTTGAATTGATCCTGCAAAACCGGCAGGTGATTTTTGCTATTTCCTTTTTATCGGGAACAGGAAGCAGTAAATCCAGCACCAGGCTATCTTTATCCAGGTAAACGATGGAGAAGGCCCGGTTATCATTTGTCTCGCCTAAAACATGAACCAGGTTTGGCGGTACAAATTGCCAGAGCGCACTGTCAATTTTGTGAGTAAAATTTCTTTCGCCAATGACAAATTTATTATCATTAAATTTCAGAACGTTTAATTCCAATGATTCTTTACCGTCTTTTAACTGGTCTTCTAACTGCAGCTCCGGCTTTTTATTTTGTATGAAAACATCACTGCGACACACATCCATTCACCGTTTAGCTGTTCCAAACGGGCATCTGATGCATCTTCAGCCACAAAAGGTGCTCCGGTATTCGTTTCTCTGAACCTGATTATGCACGATGTCAGCAATATTGCCATTACTACAATAACAGTCCAATACTTTCTCATAAGCGTTACATATTCAAAATTTATAAATGCCCCGTAAAACGGGGCATTTATAAAAATACTTTAAAAAGGTAAATCATCAACCGGCTCATCATAATCTGTTACGGACGATGAGTTTGAGGAGGCTGAATTAGCAGTATTGCTGTAGGAACCGGACGATCCCGGGGAAGTGCCCTGAGGGGTCTCTCCTCTCCCGCCCAGCAGTTGCACTTCCCGTACACGCATAGAAAGTGTGGCCCCGGGAGTGCCGTCATTTCTCGTAAAGCTTCTTACTTCCGGCTGTCCTTCGGCAAACACCTGTTTTCCCTTGGTAAGATATTGAGATATAGCGGTTCTGTCTGTCCACCAGGCACAATCCACCCAGGTAGTACGCTCCTGGTTATTTCCCTGGCTATCCTTAAATTTTTCTGTATGCGCAACTGTAAAATTGATTACATTTTTTCCATTTACATTGTTCACCACGCAGTCCCTTCCAAGGTTACCAATGACCTGCATTTTTATCATAGTGCTCAGTTTTTAGTTATTATTTTAAAAAATTGGATAAGCAATTTAAGCAAAATAGGTCAAAAATTCTGAATTTTAAATATTTGACAGTGTTATTTCGCACGCCGGTTAAACCTTTAGCTGGTATACTTGTTAGTTCTAATCAGTATCTTTGCACATTAATTTTTTAACAGAATGAGCAAAAAAGGGAAAGTTCTGGTAGCGATGAGCGGTGGCATTGACAGCACCGTAGTGGCCCTTATGCTGCATCATGAGGGGTATGAAGTAGTGGGCATCACCATGAAAACATGGGATTATGCCCAAAGCGGCGGCAGTAAAAAAGAAACCGGTTGTTGTAATGTCGACAGCTTTAATGACGCGCGCATGGCCGCTGTTCAGCATGGATTTCCTCACTTTATCCTCGACATCCGTGAAGAATTCGGCGATTTTGTAGTAAACGATTTTGTAGATGAATACCTTGCAGGGCGCACTCCCAATCCCTGCGTGCTTTGTAACACACATATCAAATGGAGGGCATTATTAAAACGCGCCGATGCATTAGGCTGTGAATTTATCGCTACAGGGCATTATGCAAAAATACGCAGGCACGATAACGGACGCTATGTTATCAGCAAAGCTGTTGACGCTACCAAAGACCAAAGCTACGTGCTCTGGGGCCTGCAGCAAGACCTGCTAAGCAGAACCTTATTGCCCCTGGGAGGATATCATAAAACCGGGATCCGGCAAATGGCCATCGACTACGGCTACCCCGAACTGGCTAAGAAAAGTGAAAGCTATGAAATATGCTTCGTTCCTGATAATGATTACCGGGGCTTCCTGAAACGCCGCGTGAAGGGACTGGAAGAGGAGGTAAATGGCGGCAATTTTATTGATAAAGCAGGAAATATATTAGGCAAACACAAAGGGTATCCTTTTTATACCATCGGGCAACGCAAGGGGTTAGACATTGCTTTGGGCAGGCCTGCTTTTGTAACCGAAATTAATCCCGATACCAATACGGTAACCTTAGGCGATGAAACCGACCTTGATAAAAATGAAATGCTGGTGGGCAAGCTTAATATAATCAAGTATGAAAAGGTCACACCGGGTATGGAAGCGATCACAAAGATCCGCTATAAAGATAGCGGTACATTATGTAACCTGTATCCTGAAGAACACCAGATGCGCATCGGCTTTTATCAAAATGCCAAAGGGATCGCCCCCGGCCAGAGCGCTGTTTTTTACGAAGGCGACGATGTAATTGGCGGGGGTATTATACAAGCCGGCAGAATAGTTTAAGGTTATTTTAAATTATTACTATGAATATTAAAAAAACAGGCTGCCCGGGCAATCTTTTCTATACGTTTCTCTTATCCACAGTTATTATCTCCTGCAGCAATAAAAAAGAGATTTTTGAAACTGCAGCTATATCAGACTACCTGCCATTAGCTGTGGGAAAATATATTACTTACCGGCTCGACTCGGCTGTTTTTACGCAAAGCGGCGCTGCAATATCCACCAACAGCTACCAGGTAAAACATGTCATTAGCAGCACAACAGAAGATAACGCCGGCCAGCTGACATATATTGTGCAAAGGTTTATTAACGATGTTGATGCTTCGGGCGCCTGGATAAGTAACGGCACTTATCTTATTACTCCTTACGATAATAAAACAGAAGTGATAAACGACAACCAACGGATAATCGTGCTTCAGGCGCCATTAAAAACCGGCTTTACCTGGAACGGGAACAGCTACCTTATTCACCCAGACACATTGACGGACGCCTCACCTTACAGCGATTTATACGATATGTATGTTGATGATGAAATGTATAAATGGGATTTCACTTATCTTAATTATGGTGATGAGCAATACGAGGGGCAGCAATATGCAAATGTCTGGACAGTGCAGCAAAATAACGACAGCCTGAATATTCCGCCCACATCTGCTACCAGCTATGGCTATAAAGCTGTTTCAACAGAAAAATACGCCAAGGGCATCGGCCTGGTTTATAAAACGTTACAATTATACGATTATCAGGGTGCCAGTACTGACAATTCATCCGCCCATTACACAGGCTTTGGCATTACTATGTGGATGATCGATCATAACTAAGTAAAGTTGAAACATGAACAGGTTCATAAGCTGAATAAAAGCAAACAGAACACTTATCAACACCTAAACCTCTAAACTACTCAACCCCAACCAATCACCCCCTCAGGGTACCAGGTAACAAACTCCTTCCAGCGCAAGATCAGTATTCTGGAAAACTTCACGGGTCTCTGTTCTAAATTCATCTAACCCATCATACCGGCTGCTGAAATGACCGATGAGCAATTTTTTTACCCCGGCAAGTTTTGCAATTTTGCCGGCCTGTTTGGTGGTGGAGTGAAAGCGCAACCTGGCCATTTCGGCAAAATTATCATGGTAGGTGGCTTCATGATAGATCATATCAGCGCCTTTAATATGCTCGATGATCCGCTCGTCGTAGCGGGTGTCGGCACAAAACGCATAAATTTTTCCTTTGACAGCCGAAGTGGTTAGTAAAGCGTTTTGAATACGATGCCCTTCTTCATCAATATAATCCTTACCAAGCTGCAGGGAATAATAAGAAGTTACGGGAATATGATGGATCTTTACTGCTTCGGGATCAATACGGCGCGGATTTTTAATTTCTTTAAAAACAAACCCATAACATTCAATGCGATGGTCTGTTCTGAAACAGCTTATCCCTATATCATCAACGGTCAGCAATGGGCCACTTTCACTAATGGTAATAAAATGGAGCTGGTAACACAATTTAGTATCGGCCACACGTAACTGCAGCTCTATTATTTCCCGTAATGGCGCCGGTGCCACTATTGTAAGGTCCTGCTGCCGCCCTAACAGTGCAAAGGAATTGATCAAGCCTATCAGCCCGAAATAATGGTCGCCATGCAGGTGCGAAATAAATATGTGCGATATTTTGCTGCGTCGTATTTTGTAATTAATCAGCTGGATCTGTGTGCCCTCTCCGCAATCTATTAAAAAATTACGCCCGGCCATAGTTAATACCTGGCTGGTGGGATGCCTGTCGAAAGCAGGTACCGCTGAATTATTCCCAAGTATGGTAACACCGAGCATTTATTGGAAAGTTATTCGTTTGGGGGATCAAATTCAGTTTGTAATTCTTCGGAAATAAATAAAGTGCGTAAAAGCGTATCGGCTGTTAAAAGTATTCTCATAAGGAAGCTCTTCTTTCTTCAATCAATGCATCAGCCAGCGAACCCTGATAATCCTTCAAAACTTCGCGGCTTTCAGCAAATGAAAAATCAGAAAAAAAGATATGCTGACCTGCAGACATTTCTATTTTTTCAAGAAAAGTTACAATAACTTTCACCGGTTTTTTTGACTTGTATTCTTTGTCAAACTTGACATACCCATTTATAAAAGTACCTGTAAGCGCTACCATAATTTTCCTTTTTATAAAATTAGCAACTTTATGCCAGATTATTCAAGTACATCATCGTCCATTAACTCCCGTTCTATTTCCTCCATTTGAACAATATCCGCCGCCTCACTACGGGAAGGCGTAACATTTAAAAGCTCTGAAAGTTCATTTTCTGATAAAAAAATTTCAATTTCCTTATTTAAACAACAGGCAACAAAAGAGGCATTATTATCATAAAAATCCTGCTGGATCTGTAATAACTGTTCAGCAGCAGGAATATCTATTTTTTTAACATTATTTAAATCAAGAACAACGTTTTTTATCTCATTTTTAATAAATGGCAGCAACGCAAGCCTCATTCCTTCTGTCATACTTGCAGAAAGAACAGGCTCAATTGGCGTGATGACGTGAAATTTCTCTTTGGTATCTATTTTGACCTGCATATAATTGTTATTGGAAAGAGGGTGTGTTATTTATGCACGCACACCGTGTTTACAAATAACGTAAACCAGTACCAAATATATTTGTTAATATTGTAACTAATCATTTTATCTACAAAATATGGATAATAATTTTTCAACTCAGGTAAAGGAAATCATTTCTTACAGCAGGGAAGAAGCCCTGAGGCTCGGTAATGATTTTATCGGTACAGAACACTTGCTGCTTGGTTTGATACGTGAGGGAGATAATACGGCTATACGAATTCTGAAAGGTTTTAATATAGACATTTTTGAACTGCGTAAGGAAATTGAGCTGGCTATTAAGGACAAAACAGGTAAAAATATCGCCAATATAAACAGCCTGCCGCTTACCAAGCAGGCCGAAAAAGTGATACGGGTTACTGTACTTGAAGCAAAAGCTTTAAAAAGCAGCCAGGTAGAAACAGAGCACCTGATGCTTTCTATTTTAAAGAACAAAGAAAACATCGCTACACAGATACTCAATCAGTACGATCTCGATTATGATATGTTCCGCCAGGAACTGGGCATTGTAAAATCAAATGAACCGCGCGCTGAGTTCAGTGAAGAAGGGGAAGATGATTTTGATGATGAAAAGAAATATTCGCAGCAGTCGAAAGGAACAGCTTCCAAGTCCAATACCAAAAGCAAAACGCCGGTACTGGACAATTTTGGAAGGGACGTTACCAAGCTGGCCGAAAGCGGGAACCTTGACCCTATTGTTGGTCGCGAGAAAGAAATTGAACGGGTATCACAGATATTAAGCCGCCGTAAAAAGAACAACCCTATACTGATCGGAGAGCCAGGCGTAGGTAAAACGGCTATAGTGGAAGGACTTGCATTAAGGATTGTGCAAAGACGCGTAAGCCGTGTACTGTTCGACAAAAGAGTTATTTCATTAGACCTGGCTTCACTGGTTGCAGGTACCAAGTACCGCGGGCAGTTTGAAGAAAGAATGAAAGCCATTATGAACGAACTGGAAAAGAACCGGGATGTGATCTTGTTCATTGATGAAATGCATACCATAGTAGGTGCAGGCGGAGCCAGCGGATCATTAGACGCCAGCAACATTTTCAAACCCGCTTTAGCCCGCGGCGAACTGCAATGCATTGGCGCATCTACTCTGGACGAGTACAGAATGTATATTGAAAAAGACGGGGCTCTGGATCGCCGCTTTCAAAAGGTAATGGTCGACCCGCCAAGCGTTGAAGAAACGATACAGATACTGAACAATATCAAGTCCAAATACGAGGAATTCCACAACGTTACTTACAGCGATGAAGCTATTGAAGCCTGTGTGAAACTAAGCGATCGCTATGTAACGGATCGTTTATTACCCGATAAAGCAATTGATGTAATGGATGAAGTGGGTGCGCGCGTTCATTTAAAGAACATTAATGTGCCCGACAACATTGTGGAGCTGGAGAAAAAAATAGAAGATGTAAAAGAGGAAAAGAACAAAGTTGTAAAGAGCCAGAAATTCGAAGAAGCAGCTTCCCTCCGGGATACTGAGAAAAAACTGGCCGAGGAGCTGGAACGTGCAAAAGCCCAGTGGGAAGAGGAAAGCAAGCATAAACGCTATCCTATCGATGAGGAGGATATTGCAGAAGTCATCAATATAATGACCGGCATACCTGTCAGAAAAATGGTTGAGGCCGAAACAGAAAAGCTTCGCAAAATGAGCGAAGATATGAGGGGCATGGTGATTGGACAGGATGATGCCATCGCGAAAGTGGTAAAAGCCATCCAGCGGAACCGCGTGGGTTTAAAAGATCCCAAAAAACCAATCGGCAGTTTCATATTCCTGGGACCAACCGGTGTGGGTAAAACCGAACTGGCGCGCTCACTGGCAAGATATTTATTCGACTCAGAAGATTCACTGATCCGCATAGATATGAGTGAGTACATGGAAAAATTTACCGTAAGCCGCCTGATTGGTGCGCCTCCCGGATATGTGGGTTATGAAGAAGGCGGACAACTTACCGAAAAAGTTCGTCGCAAACCTTACAGCGTCATCCTTTTGGATGAGATTGAAAAAGCACACCCCGATATCTATAACATCCTTTTGCAGGTGTTAGACGATGGCCAGCTCACCGACGGATTAGGCAGAAAGGTGGATTTTAAAAATACCATTATCATTATGACCTCCAATATTGGCGTACGCCAGCTGAAAGATTTTGGTTCCGGTGTTGGTTTTGCAACCCAATCCCGTTTAGCCAATGAAGAGGAGGAAAATAAAGCGGTAATAGAAAAAGCATTAAAGCGTACTTTTTCTCCGGAATTTCTGAACCGTATTGATGATGTGGTGATCTTTAACAGCCTCACCAAAGAGCACATCTTTAGCATTATTGATATTTCAATGAAAGGCGTGCTGAAACGTGTGGCCAGCCTGGGATATGGTTTGGAGCTTACAGAAGATGCGAAAACCTTCCTGGCCGATAAAGGATATGACCAGCAGTTTGGCGCCCGTCCTTTACACAGGGCTATTCAAAAATACCTGGAAGATCCCCTTGCAGAAGAAATATTGAATATGCATGTAAAACCGGGAGATATACTCATTGTCAATTTCGATAAAGAAAGCGATAAGCTGGTATTTTCAGTAAAGGAAAATGCAAGCGCGCAGAAAGCATAAATTGTTTTCTAAGTGTTTAACTTAAAAATAAGCAGTACCCCGCCATTTAGCGGGGTTTTTATTTGAATGTTAAATTTTCACCAACATCATTACCATCTGCTACAATGTACGAACATGATCGTACTTTTATAAGTAATATTTCCTTACCCCAAAACCTTACAGATTATGTACACACTTAACCGCTCCCTAAAAAAACTGTTGCCTGCCGGCATTGCCATAGTTATTGTAATAACACTTGGCTCCTTTAGTTTCCCCATGACCCATAATATGATATCAGAACTTTTCTATTCGAGCGACACAATACCCTCAAAAAGTTCCTGCAAAATAGAGGAACTGAATGAAGCATTGGCGGGTCTTGAAAGAGCAAAAAGCGAGCTTAGTCAAAGGGATATTGAAAAAGAGGTAACAGCCGCGCTCAAAAAAATTGATATGGAAAAGATCAATGAACAGGTAAGAGTGGCCACAGCCAATCTTCGGCCTCAAATACAGCAATCGGTTAATGAAGCCCGGCAGCAAATTGAAGATGCCAAAAAACAAATTGAGCATGCCAGGCAACAACTGAACAGGAAATAAACAGGAATGCACTTTTTAGATATTCATGGGGGCCTTTTAAAACCACAGAGCTCCTGTGTTAAAATATAAATCCTACAATGTTATGTATTCATGTGAAGCAGTTTGCTTCACATTTTTTATTTTTCTAAAAAGATATCGGCTATGACGCTCAAAATATACCAGGCAGATGCTTTTACAAATAAACTTTCCGGAGGGAACCCTGCCACCGTATGTCTTTTAACCGATTGGCTTCCTGAAGAACTGATGCAAAAAATTGCGATGGAAAACAATCTTGCCGAAACGGCCTTCCTGGTTAAAGCAAATAATACATACCATATCCGTTGGTTTACGCCAACCGTTGAGGTGGATCTTTGCGGCCATGCAACACTGGCGGCTGCCTTTGTGCTTTTCAACTTTGAGCAGCACAATGAAGATATTGTTCACTTTTACTCGCACAGGAGCGGGGCGCTTTCTGTTGTTAAAGAAAATGAATGGCTGACGCTGAACTTTCCGGTCGACATACCGGAACCGGCGTTTACTCCAGCTAACGCAAACCTGCTGTTTAACATCTCGCCTTTTGAAGTATTTAAAGGGAAAACAGACTACCTGTTTGTTTTTGATAGCGAAACGCACATAAGACAGCTTCGGCCCCGTTTTCCTGAAATAGCAAAGCTGAAAGCCCGTGGCGTAATTGTAACCGCTAAAGGCGAAGAGGTCGATTTTGTGTCGAGGTTCTTTGGCCCCCGGTCGGGTATTGATGAAGATCCCGTTACCGGTTCTGCACATACGACCCTTATACCCTTTTGGGCTGAAAGGCTTGCAAAAAAAGAACTTTCTGCACTTCAGCTATCAGCCAGGAAAGGATACCTCGAATGTAAGCTGCTGGGCGACCGGGTGGCCATCAGCGGGCAGGCCAGACTTTTATTTAACAGGAACTATTTACCTGGACTAATGCAATTATTTTCGACTTCCGGCACCTGCTGGCAAAAAGCCGGTTTTGAGAAATGAAAAGCGATCATTCTCATGCCCGGAGTAGGGAAAAATATTTGTTATAAAATCAAAATTTTATATATTAGCCCACCCTTTCGCTTAATTTTACATCTCAAAATTGGTGCGCTGAATATTTTCGGCTTGCTTTTTGTCTTTTGGTTCACTAAAATTTAAAATTTAATGAAGATTTTAATTCTTACGGGTTTATTGCTGTCTGTTGGCCTGGTTTCCTTCGCGCAATTGGATATAACAGCAGAACGGCAAAAAGCCAGAAATTTTATGCAATCCGGCGATTTAGATAATGCAGTGTTAGTCTTAACAAAAGCCAGGGATGTAGATAAGAACAATATGGAAGTTCAGAAAGATCTTTCGCTGGCCTACTACTACAAAAAAGATTACGCGAAAGCGCTCGAGACCATTAAACCAGTAATAGCAAACCCCGATTGTGATCCTGCTGCCTACCAGCTGGCCGGTAACATTTATAAAGCACAGGAAAATTATAAAGAAGCGGAAAAGAATTATAAAGAGGGGCTGAAGGATTTTCCCAAAAGTGGTCCTTTATATAATGATTACGGCGAACTGCTTGACATTTTAAAAAATCCTGCCGGAGCCATAGCATTGTGGCAAAAGGGTATGCAGGTTGCTCCCTCCTACGGCGCTAATTATTATAATGCAGCCGCTTATTATTTTAAGCAGCCGGAAGATAAAGTATGGGCCATTGTATATGGTGAGATATATGCAAATATGGAGAGCCTCAATCCCAAAGCCAACATTATGAAAAAAGTGGTGCTGGATGCCTATAAACAGAAATTATTTTTATCGAGCGATCTTGCTGCAGAAGCGGAAAAAGAAAAAAACCCTTTTGCAAAAGCAGTTATCTTAACTTTTGCAAAACAGTCGGGCATTTCAGCACAAGGCATTACACCCGAAAGCCTGGCAATGATACGCACCCGTTTTGTTCTGGACTGGAATGCGGCTTATGCAAAACAATTTCCATTTAAGCTATTCGACTACCATCAGCAATTAATGAAAGATGGCTTATTTGACTCATATAATGCCTGGATGTTTGGCCCGGTAGCAGACCAGAAGGCTTTTGAAAGCTGGGCAAACGCTCATAAAGAAGAGTATGATAAATTTACCGAATATCATACATCAAGAATATTTAAAATGCCGGCAGGCCAGGTATATTCAGCAAAATAACTGATTTGTTATAGCACCAGGTGCAACCACCTGTTCTGAAAAGGCAGGTGGTTTTTTTATTCCAAATATTACCATCTTTTCAACTTTTTCATTAATTTGTTCTTAATAAATAACAGATTTACATAAAATGGATTACCCTGACTACCGATTGTTTGATGCCATTGAGCACCAGCTAAAATATTTTCCCAAAGAAAATATGTTTAATGCTAAAATAAACGGCCGATGGAGATCCTATTCTACCCGGGAAGTAACCTCGCTGGTTAATAGATTATCTGCAGGACTGCTCGCAAAAGGTGTTAGCGGCAACAACTTCACATCCGAAGGCAGCGACAAAATAGCGATCATCAGTAATAACAGACCCGAATGGCTGATTACAGATCTGGCGGTACAACAAACAGGGGCCATTTTAATTCCGTTATATCCTACAACCAGCGATCAGGAAATTGAATTTATTTTAAACGAGTCGGGCGCCAAATATATTTTCGTTAGTAATAAAGAGTTGCTTGAAAAGATACAAAATATTAAGAACGATTATTTGCAAGGCATTTTCACTTTTGATAAAGTTGAAGGAGCGCATCATTATTCCGAAATTTTTGACGAGGCCACAGATGCTTCACTGTTAGAAGTAGAAAACATAAAAAAACAAATTCCCAATACGCACACTGCTACCATCATTTATACCAGCGGCACAACGGGTACTCCCAAGGGTGTAATGCTGAGTCACAGCAATATTGTAAGCAATGTATTTTTTTCCAAAGCAAGTTTTCCTTTTCCCGATCAGCCGCACACCAAGGTGTTAAGTTTTTTACCATTGAACCATATCTTCGAAAAGATGGTAAGCTATATTTACCTTTTCAGTGGGATTGGTATTTATTATGCAGAAAGCCTTGATACCATTGCCGATAATCTAAGAGAAATTAAACCAGATGGTTTTACAACCGTTCCCAGGCTGCTTGAAAAAGTGTTTGAAAAAATAATGGCTAAAGGAAATGAACTGACAGGCATTAAAAAAAAGCTGTTCTTCTGGAGTGTGGGATTAGGAATTAAATACGACAACCGCAAAGTGCCTGGTGGGCTTTATAAAATTAAACTGAATATTGCGCGCAAGCTCGTTTTCGGTAAGTGGCGGGAAGCGCTTGGCGGCAATATCCGTTTTATTATTACGGGCGGCGCTGCGGCTTCAGAGAAACTGCTGCGCATTTTTAATGCCGCAGGCATACCTGTTTATGAAGGCTATGGCCCCACCGAAAACAGTCCTGTAATTTGTGTAAACCGGGAACAGAACAATGATACTTATCTGGGCTCGGTAGGGCCTGCCATTGAAGGCATTGAAGTAAAACTGGCCGACGACGGGGAAATCCTGGTAAAAGGTCCCAGCGTAATGAAGGGTTACTATAAGCGGCCCGATCTTACAGCAGCAACCATTATTGACGGCTGGCTGCATACCGGCGATATTGGTGTGTGGATCGAAAACCGGTATTTAAAAATTACCGATCGTAAAAAGGAGCTGTTCAAAACCAGCGGCGGTAAATATGTAGCGCCACAGCCTATTGAAAACAAAATGAAAGAAAGCAAATTTATTGAGCAGATCCTGGTAGTAGGAAATGAAAGAAAATTTGTGGGCGCTTTAATTGTCCCTTCTTTCAATGCAATAAAGGAGTGGATGAAGGATAAGAACATTATTGCTGGTAGTAACGAAGAGATCATAAAGAACGAAGAAGTATTAAAACTGCTCCGTTCGGTAATCGATCATCACAATACCAGCTTTAACCACGTGGAGCAGATCAAGAAATTTACGCTGCTGCCAGGAGAATGGAGTGTTGAAGCGGGTGAAATGACACCCAAGTTAAGCCTGAAACGCAAGGTGATTATGGAAAAATATAAAAAGGAAATTGAGGAAATATATGCATAGAACCAAAAAATTTAAAGCCGGTTCTGCACAAACGAAAAACTCTGTGTTATTTTTTGCAATGGATCATCCACACCCGAAGCCACTTCAATAACAGGATATTTTAAACCTGCCAATGCTTTTTTCTTAAAAATTGTAACAAAATCAACCATTCCTTTACCAACAGTAGTGGATGCGCCTGTTCCCGCATCTATATCACGCAGATGCCATAATGGAAAACGGCCGGGATATTGGTCAAAATAATCTACGGGCGATTGATTTGCATACACCATCCAGCCAAGATCGGGCTGAAAAACCACATTTTGAGGATCAGTATTTTTAAGCAACAGGTTAAAGGGTATCTCACCGTTCAAACGATCAAACTCATAAGCATGATTATGATATACCAGCTGCAGGTCGTACATTTTTACAAGCGCTCCCACTTCGTTTAATTCATCAGCTGCAGCTTTGTACGATTCAATACTCACTTTTTGTTCCTCCCGCAAATAAGAGCAAACAATATATTGCATCCCTGCTTCTGCGGCACATTCACATACAGCATGGGTATCTTCAGGTAAAAACTGAAAATGACCGCTGTAAATTTTTAAGCCCTGGTGGCCGGCCAGTGTTCTTAATTCTTTGGGAGAAAACCCCTGGATGGTTCTGTCTTCAAGATTGAAGCCTGCCGGTTCAATAAATGTGTAGCCCGTAGTGGCTAATTTTTTGAACACAGCGGCTGCGTTGTCACTGATCAAATTCCGTAACGACCATATTTGTACACCAGGCAGAATTTTCATACAGTAAAATGAAATTATTTCGGCTGCTTCTGTACCAGCAATTCCAGTTCCTTAATGCGTTTTTCCAATTCAGGCAGTTTCCTGTTGAGGGCCTGGCTACGCAATGCAGATGTATAGTCGTGCGCCGGGGAGCCGGTAACGGCCTTGCCGGCCTCTATGTCTTTGCTTACGCCGCTTTGTGCATTGATCCTGGCCCCATCTCCAATATGCAAATGCCCTACTACACCAGCCTGTCCGCCGATCATTACACCGCTGCCCACTTTGGTACTGCCGCTGATGCCCGCCTGGGCTGCCACTACCGTGCTGTTGCCTATTTCAACATTATGTGCAATCTGTATCAGGTTATCCAGCTTGGCTCCTTTCTTAATTATAGTTGAACCAATCGTTGCCCGATCGATGGTACTGTTAGCGCCAATTTCCACATCATCCTCAACCACTACGTTGCCAATTTGCGGCACTTTGGCAAAGCTGCCATCTGCCTGAGGTGCAAACCCAAAACCATCGCTGCCGATTACCGTGCCTGCATGAATGGTTACATGGTTACCCACCACACAGCCATGCAATATTTTTACACCGGGATAAAGAGTGGTATGCTGTCCTATTTGTACATTATCCCCTAAAAAAACACCCGGATAAATTTTTGTATCATCCCCCACTTTTACCTGTTCGCCCAGGTAGGCAAAGGCACCAATAAAAACATCCTGCCCATACGATGCCGAAGCGGAAATATAACTGGGCTCCTGTATGCCTTTGAGTTGCTGTTGCTGCATCTCCTGATATTTAGCCAGTAGCGTAGCAAAAGCCGAATAAGCATCTTTAACTCTTATCAACGTAGCGGATACCGGCTGCTTCAGCTCAAGCGCCTCATTAATAATAATTACACTGGCACTGGTAGTGTACAGGTATTCTTCGTATTTGGGATTTGCTAAAAAACTTAACTGGCCGGCTCCTGCTTCTTCAATTTTTCCAAACGAATGTACAGCGGCGTTAGGGTCGCCTTCAACCTTTCCATTAATTAATAATGCAATCTGCGCAGCAGGAAAAATCATTCTTTATTCTATTAAAACATTTAAAATTGAAGGATTGAAATTAAATCAGTAAAACAAACAATAACGTTAAATTTTAAACCTGCCATCCGTAGCATTGCTTCAAACCCTCAAATAGCAAATGTAATATTTTTTAAGCCCGCCTGTGCAACCTTGCCGACACTATTATTAATTACTCAAAAAACAATAAAGCAGGTCTATTCTAAAACCCTTATTCTTTCTGCCTCCAAAATGAGAAATGAATGTTCATGTAATAAATCAATTATTTTAGAAGCATTTTTTTCAAAATATATTTTTAGTGCTGTTAGCCGCATGTTGCCCAATTTTACCAATACCAGCTTTTTAGGTTTTCGTGCAGCAACGTAAGAATAATAAAAATCGTTATCCTTGGTAATGAGCGCCCTGTTTTCAAGTACAGAAATTTGATTGAGTATGGCATCTGTTGTATAATTGCCTTCGGGCAATAATGATGTATGCATTACATCATGCCCGGGGAAATATTGGGCAAGCACTTTGGGCAAATGGGCATCTATCAGGATATTCATGCCGCAGGCACTTCTATATCCTTAAATTTCATAGATGCGGATGCATAAGCCAAACAGGCAAGAATATCATCTCTTTCCAAATCCGGAAATTCTTTGAGAAGATCTTCGATGGTATCGCCGCCTGCAAGATATTCTAATATCGATTCGACAGGATAGCGCAATCCCCGTATCACCGGTTTCCCGTGCAATACTTCAGGATTGATCATTATTCTATCTAATAAGTCCACACTCATAACCGAAATATTTTTTGCAATTTACAATAACCATCAGGTTTTACAAAAACAGACTCCCGATATCGTAAATAATGCTGACATTGCTTCAAACCCTCAAATAGCAAATGTAATATTTTTTAACCGGCCCGCTTACTTTTACGTTGATCAGGGCATTATCAACCTGGGAAATATCCCTTAACGAGCCGTCCTTATACAAAATATTAATACTTTCGTTGTCAATATTGTACAAACGGTTAGTGGCTTCTCCGCTAAAAACAAAATAGTTAGTCTCTGCTTCACTAACACCTAAAACCGCCGCCAGCTCTTTTCGCTTCTGCTGAAGAATGTGCTCCTCAAAAGGAAATGTCTGCAACTTTATATGCATGATCTTTCTGTGCATAATAGCATTGCATAAAATGGATAATACCTTATCCGGATGGTTACACCAGTTTTTAATAGTGGCCATTACATCATGATCATCCATTTTGCAGAAATCATCCAATACCCCGGTAGTGTTCATATCCGCGGCAGGGGTACGTAAAAACCTGTCGAGGGAAGCAGTGGCAGCAACAACCTGCTGTCCGTTCCGGATCAGTTCCTTTGCTCTTCGCATCACCATGATCATCATTTTCTCGGCGGCGACCACCGTTTTATGCAAATAAACCTGCCAATACATGAGTCTGCGGCTAAGCAGGAATTTTTCGATAGAATAGATCGCTTTCTCTTCCACTACCAGGTTCCCGTTTTGTACCGCCAGCATTTTAATAATACGGTCATAACCAATAACGCCCTCTGCCACACCGGTAAAGAAACTATCCCGGTTAAGATAATCCATCCGGTCTACATCTAACTGGCCCGATACCAGCTGATGTAAAAACTTCTTGGGATGCCTGTCTGTAAAAATATCAATAGCTGTATCCAGCTGTCCGCCGAACGTTTCGTTAAGTTGCTGCATGATCAGCAGGGAAATGCGTTCATGATGTGCCCCGCTTATCAGTTCCTGCTCCAGCGCATGGGAGTAGGGTCCGTGGCCAATATCGTGTAATAAAATAGCCAGTTTAGCACCCAATTCTTCGGCTGCCGTAATTTCGACACCTTTGCTTTTAAGCTCATTTAATGCCATACACATTAAATGGTACGCTCCTAAAGAATGCAGTAACCGTGTATGCACCGCCCCCGGGTAAACCAGGTGAGCAAATGCCATCTGGTGAATGTTCCGCAGCCGCTGGTAATAGGGGTGCGAAACGATCTTAAGAAGAATAGGATGATCGATGGTTATAAATCCGTAAACCGGATCGTTAATGATCTTTCTTGCCTGCTGCATGTTAATGATTAGAAGCAGCAAATGTAGCAATACTTCAATAAATTATTAGGCGAATGACGGATAACGGCTTACTTTAAGCATCCCTGCCCGAGGCAAAATATCTGCGGGTGCTTACAATATTATCCGGCAGCTCAAGATGGTTCCAGCCGGCATGAATAGCCATCGCGGCGCCCATAGCTGTAGCCTGCGATACAGAAGCTGCATATACCTGCACCTGCGGATAAGCATCGGCCAGCAATTGCATATAGGTTTCGTTTTTTGCAAAGCCCCCATCAATAAATATCTTTTTTACGCTGCTGTTGAGCACTAAATCGGTGGAACGTTTTTGTACATTTACCACTTGTTTTACGAAGTTGATATAAGCCGACTCATAGGTATCATAAACCGCAGGATCAAAGGCTGTTAATTCAGCCAGATCCGGCTCTTCTGCGCTCAATAAATTTTCATCGTAAGCTATTTTCTCAAAATAATTGGTAACCACATTAAAATGTTCAGCCAGCTTTTTAACTACCTGCTCATGGGCATATCCTGCAAACAAACGGGATGATTTAACAGAGATGCCTTCATAAGTCATATAACAAAGGCAATCCTGCTGCAACTCTTCTTTTGTTAACGGGCTATTATTGAAAGCATTCATACTAATGCACCAGGTGCCCGTGGAGATCAAAAGGAAAGGCTCTTTAACACTCTGAATATATGGAATGAATGCAGCCGAACTATCGTGCAGCCCCACACCGCATTTTAATGCTTTTCCATCGTAAAGCACATCCATCGCCGTATCCGAAGGATACAGGGGCGCCAGCTTTTCATTGATGGATTCTGCAACCACCCAATGGTGATATTGTTTTTTTTCAAAATCCCACAATGCTGTATGACAGCCAATGCTGGTAATATCAGCATACTTTTTTCCACTGATGAGGTAGCTCAGGTATTGAGGAAAATGCAGGGAAACAGCTGTTTTATCAAACGCACTTTTTTTAGTGTGTTTTAAAGCATAAAGCTGTAATCCTGAATTGAGATTTCCCAAAGCAGGCGATGCGGTACAAATAGCAATGTCTTCCTTTGTACCATAAGTAGCATAAAACAGCGCTTCTGCTTCTTTGGGATAAGGCTTTAAATAGTTATATAAAGGGGTTACCAGGTTGCCATATTTGTTAAGATGAGCGAAGCTGGCGCCATAGGCAGAAAAGTTAATTGCCCTGATATCATAAATATCGCTTTGCAGGTATTTTTTCAAGGTAGCAATTACCCACCTGCTTAATGCCTGCACATCTTCACAGGCAAAACCATCCTCATCCTGTATTTCTTCAAAATGAACAGATACTTCTTCTACAATTTTGTAGTCTTCATTAAACAGGAAAAATTTCTTATTGGTTTTTCCTATATCAAATATGGCAATAACCGGAACCAATGCAATTTAGATTTGAGATGTATGATTTGAGATTTACTCCTACCCGCTATTCATTATTTCCTACTTCCTTACAATCCTGTGGCAACAGTTTTTTCTCCTCTTTGTTTAATCAATTCTTTTCTTACCTGGGCTTCTCTGTATAATTGCAATGGCTGCAGGGCTGCACCGGCACGCAATCTCGCCTCTGCCAACAACGGGCGAAGGTCGGTTCTGTAAGCAGCCTGTAATATTTCCTGGGCGCCAGCCACATCATTATTTAACTGTGCTTCACTTAAAGCATTTGCATCTACCAGCAATGCCTGGGCATACGCTAGTTTGATCGCTTCCACACTTTGCAATAAATCTTCCAGCGGGTCTTTTACATTATGGCTGGCATCGATCATCCAACCCAGGCCGGTTGCATGGTTCAGGCCCCGCGCATCCATGCCCTCCACCAGTTCTTTAAATATTAAGAACAACTGGTAAGGCTTGATGCTTCCTACAGTAAGATCATCGTCTCCATATTTACTATCGTTAAAGTGGAACCCGCCTAATTTTTTTTCGTTCAGCAATAAGGCAACGATTTGCTCAATATTGGCATTGGGTAAGTGGTGGCCCAGATCAACCAAAGTATAGGCTTTATCGCCCAGTTTGCTTGCGTATAAAAACGATTGCCCCCAATCGCCAACGGTTGTTGAATAGAAATTGGGTTCATAAGCTTTGTATTCAACAAAGATCTTCCAATGATCGGGCAGGGCTTTATATACTTCCTGCAAACTTTCTAATGTATTATTAAAAGCGTTCCTGAAATTCAGCTGCCCGGGAAAGCATGACCCGTCGGCCAGCCATACCGTCAGTGATTCGGAGCCCAGTTCCACGCCATATTTAATAACTTCAATATTATGGTCGATAGCCTGCTGGCGCACCGCTTTATCTACGTGCTGCATCGATCCGAACTTATAGCTCAGCTGCTGATCTTTCTGATCCTGGAAAGTGTTAGAGTTCATGGCGTCAAACTTTAATCCAAAATCTGCGGCCAGGCTTTTAACGGCTTTTGCATCTTTGGGAATATCCCAGGGAATGTGCAAAGAAACCGCGCCACTGCCCCGGTTGAGCTGGTGGAGCAAGCCGATATCTTCTATTTTTTCTTCTAAGGTGGCCGGTTCCCCGCCACCGCTAAAGCGACCAAATCTTGTACCGCCGCTTCCTAACGCCCATGATGGTATGGCCACCTGGAAATCGATCAATTTTTTAATAATACCTGCTGCATCGGGCAATTCGCCGGATATAAAATCGAAAGCTTTTTTATGCCGGGGCAATCCTTTTTCATTATGTGCATCAATCTGCGATTTATTTAAGATCATCAATCAGAATTTTTATACAATTTCATTAATAATTTTTAAAAAACGGGTTGCCGACTGGACAATCACCAACCCTTGTTGCTTTGCTATATGAAGATTCTTTGATCGTCATTCCGATCCTGATGATTTATCGGGAAGGAATCTCCTTAACTATAGGATATCTCTCATTCCTCCGCCGCGGCGGACCCCATTCGAGATGACGGTACTTTTCGTCATTGCTCATTGATTTTGCACCGCAAATCCTTCAGTTGAAATGACGGAATAATTATTATCTTACAAAAGCCTGCGCCACGCCTCCATCTACATTTAATATATTACCTGTTGACTTATTCAGCAATCCGCTGACAAACACAAAACATGCATTCGCAATATCATCAGGCAAAATAATTTCATTCATCAATGTGCGCTTTGCATAATAAGCAGGCAGTTCTGCTACTGTTATGCCATAAGCTTTTGCACGGCCTTCGGCCCAGCCGCCGACCCATATATTTGAATCGGAAATGACCGCATCAGGATTCACTGTATTTACGCGTATTTTATCGCCGCCCAGTTCAGCAGCCAATAATCTTGAAAGATGTGCCTGTGCTGCTTTTGCTGATCCATAACCCGCATTATTTGGCCCGGCAACTATTGAATTTTTGGAAACAATATTGATAATATCGCCACCGGTATTTTGCTTACGCATTACCGCCACTCCGGCTTTGGAAACCATAAACTGGCCCTTCACCAGTATATCATACAACCGGTCCCATTCTTCAATAGTGTGTTCTGCGATGCTTTTTGAAATACTGATACCTGCATTATTTATAACGATATCTACACCTCCAAAGGCCAGAGCAGTACTTTCCAATGCTGCATCGATAGAAGCAGCATCGGTTACATTTAATGTTACAGACGCCACTGCATCTTTACCAAAAACCTGTTTAAACTCGCCGGCAGTTGCATCAATGCGCTCCTGGTTGATATCGTTTATAACCACACAGGCGCCTTCCTGTGCAAACTTTTTGGCAATTGCTTTGCCAATACCGCCTCCACTGCCGGTGATCAGAGCGACCCGGCCACTTAAAGGCTTGGGCTTAGGCATCCGCTGCAGCTTCGCCTCTTCCAATAACCAGTATTCAATATTAAACGCCTCCTGCCTTGGTAAAGAAGTATATTCAGAAATAGCTTCTGCACCACGCATTACATTAATAGCATTGGTATAAAATTCAGCCGCTACTCTTGCCGTTTGCTTATCTTTTGCAAAAGCGAACATACCTACACCGGGATAGATAATGATAACCGGGTTGGGATCGCGCATAGCCGGGCTGTTGGAATGTTTACAGGTGTTGTAATAATCTTCATACATTTTCCGGTACGCTTCAAACAAAGGCGCTATTTTTTGTTTAACAGCGGCCACATCATCGAGGTTTTCATCGGTTGAAAGATTTAATACCAGCGGGCTGATCTTCGTACGAAGGAAGTGATCAGGACAAGATGTTCCAAGTGGCGCTAATCTTTCCAGATCGTTGGAGTTGATATATTGCAGCACGCGGTCATCATCAGTAAAATGACCAATCATTTTTACATAAGAAGAGCAAAAGCCACGCAACACAGGCGCCAAAGCAGCTGCTTTTTTCTGCCGCGCTTCTTTAGGCAGGGACTGTATTTTTTCGCCGCCAAATACAGGGCCTTTTTTGCCCAGATGCTGATCTATATATGCTGCACACTTTTCGATTACCTCAAGTGTATTGACGTAGCTTTCGTAAGCCGTATCGCCCCAGGTAAAGAGGCCGTGAGAACCCAACATGATGCCGCGGATACCGGGGTTTTCGTCCAGGCATTTTTTAAGCATCAACCCTAATTCAAAACCCGGCTTTTGCCAGGGCACCCAGCCAATAGTGCCGCCAAATAATTCCTGAGTAATTCTTTTACCATCCTTAGCCGCAGCAATGGCAATAGCCGCATCCGGGTGTAAGTGGTCAATATGTTTAAACGGCAGAAAACCGTGTAACGGTGTGTCGATCGATGGGGCTTTGGAATTGAGATCATAAATGCAATGGTTAAACAATTCCACCATTTCATCTTCATACTCCAAACCACGGTAAATTTGTTTAAGACTACGCAACCGGTCTACATATAAAGCTGCGAGGCCGCTCCTGGTAAGGGTTCCCAGGTCGCCACCACTGCCCTTTACCCACATAATCTCCGTTTCCGCTCCGGTTAATGGATCTTTAGCCATTGCTTTACAGGAAGTATTACCACCTCCATAATTGGTAAGCCGCAGGTCGGCGCCTAATAAATTAGAACGATAAATCAGCAGTGCCACTTCATCGCCGGCGAGTTCGGCAGCTTTTGCGTCGTCCCATAAATAACTTACATGTTTGAAAGTTTTAGTTTCTGTTGCCATAATCTTATCATTTGTTTCGCATTCTTTTAAGCGCTATGTTTATTTTCAATTTTTCTGGTCAGACCGGGTATACACTCATTATTTCATCGAATTACCCCATCCTACCAGCAATACCGATATCAGTATTACAATGATCCCGAGCACTACTGTGGTCATTGTTTTTTTGCTTACCCCTTTCCATTCTTTCAATACCAGCCCCCATATATTTGCAACAAGTATGATAAAGGCCATGTGCAATATCCACGAGCTGGGACCGTTGCCCAGCTTGCTTTCGCCCATACCATAGAAAAAGAACTGCAAAAACCAGGTGGTGCCTGCCAGGGCACAAAAAATGATATTTGTAAGCACCGGCGTTTTTTTGCTGGTGTAATCCCCAAAAGTTTTGTTGCGGGCATTCAGTATTAAACACCAGATAAGGTTGGTAGTAAGCCCTCCCCATAAAATAACTATATACGATACATTATTCTGATATAAAAATTCTCCCTGGCCCGGGTGCTGTGCTTTCCATAGCATATTCGCTACATCAGCCATTGGTTTCGCCGCTTCTATCCCAAAATTGAAGCAGGCGCTAAGGATACCCGAAATGATGGCCACCAAAATGCCCAAACCGAATTTATATTCATCTTTCCCCGAAATATGAGCCTCGCTATTTGCGTTACCTGCTGCGTTCAGGTCAGTGTTCTGAACACCGGTACCCGCCAGCTCTTTTTCCTTCATCATTCCCGCCCGGCCGCAAATAATAATACCGATGATGCACACCAGCAGCCCCGCCAGCACTGTTTGCCCCCAACCGGTACCGGTAAGTAACCCAATAGTATCCTTTCCATCTGCCGGGTTCAGCTGATAATATATGGCCGGTATCAACGCTCCAAAAACCATGCACAGGCCCAAAATAATACTGCTTCCCAGCGATACGCCCAGGTATCTTACACCCAAACCATAAGTTAAACCGCCAATGCCCCAAAGCAGGCCGAATAAAAAGGCATACCCGAGCACCGATCCGCCCGCCTGGCTGATGATCTCAGAGAAATTGGGAATGGTTAACCATGCGGCTATAGGGGGCACAATGAGCCAGGAAAAGAGCCCGCCTATCAGCCAGTAAGATTCCCATGCCCACCCTTTTACTTTTTTATACGGAATGTAGAAACTGCCGGATGCAAAACCGCCGATAAAATGAAAAATAACTCCTAATATAGCATTCATGAATATAAATATTTCGATATGTAAGCAAGTCTTTGAAGCCGAAAATAAATCATGCCGCATTTCTAACCATCATGCACTGTCATGATATTTGCTTTTTTAACAAAAAAATCAATTACTTTAGTAAGATCGTATGAATATATTTAGCTGCATTCCGGTAAAATAAACACAAAACTTGCTTTACCGGGTATTAAAAATATATGTGCGGGCAGCTGTACCGCTTTTTTTCCAGTCCATAAAAGTGGATAATAAACCACTCCTTACGGCAGGTGGCCCCCTGCTCATTGCCAGCAATCATCCCAACTCATTTTTAGACGCCATTATTTTCGATATTTTATTTGATCTTCCCGTTACTTCCCTGGCCCGGGGAGACGCTTTTAAATCAAAATATATCTTTCGGCTATTACGCGCTTTAAAGATGCTTCCTGTATACCGGATCAGGGAAGGTATAGAAAACCTGAACACCAATTATGAAACCTTCGAAGCTTGTATGGAGCTGTTCAGGAATAAAGAAGCTGTGCTGATCTTCAGCGAAGGACTATGTGTAAATGAATGGCATTTGCGCCCTTTAAAAAAAGGAACGGCCCGACTGGCTTTTAAGGCATGGGATAATAAAATACCATTAAGGGTACTGCCTGCGGGTATTAATTACAGTTCTTTCAGAAAATATGGCAAAAGCGTCCGTGTTCATCTGGGTTCTTTGATTGAAGCGGTCGCATTTGATCCGGGTAGACCTGATGGTATTAATTATAACTGTTTTAATGAAAGACTGAAGCAGCAACTGGAAGCGCTTGTTTTCGAGATCGCCCCGGCCGACAGTAAGGAGCTGGCCCGAAAATTCGGAAGCACGCCGGCGCCTGTAAAATTATTTTTGGCCCTGCCTGCTTTAGCCGGCGCCCTTTTGCATGCCCCGTTGTACTGGCTGGCCAAACTCGTGATGAAAATCTTTTTTGATAATACTGATCATTACGATTCGGTAATGTTCGGCTTTTTATTGTTAGGCTATCCTTTTTATGTGCTGCTCTTTTTTATACCGGCGCTTCATTACCTGGGATTAATATATGCACTGTCAATACTGTTGCTGCTGCCGTTAACGGCCTACTGTTATACAAAATATGAAATAAGGAAAGGATAGTAGTTCGTGTACTACGAAAAGGACTGCATGCAGCTTAATCAAATCACACCTCAGCGCTTTTTGCATTTCCTGTATGATTTTTTATATAACTTTAATAAACGATTGTAGATAAGCATTTTTAAATTTTTAAGGTATGCAGACCCGTTTATTTCTCAAATATTTTATTGCCACCATCTGGTTTATTAACGGTTTTCTTTTCAAAGTATTGAACCTGGTTCCCCGTCACCAGGAAATCGTTTCCAGGATATTAGGGGTTGCCCACGCGCATCTTTATACTATCATTATTGGTATTGGAGAAGTATGTATGGGTATATGGATTATACAGGGCGACCTGCCCAAACTGAACGCTTTAATGCAAATAATCATTATCGCTTTGTACAATATCCTTGAATATTATATGGCCCCCGACCTATTGCTATTTGGCTATTATAATTATGCAGTGGCGGCTGTTTTCATGCTTATTATCTTTTATTATGGATTTATATTAAGAAAAGATTAAATAATAAACAGATTTTTCAAATTGGAAATCTTATATTACTTTCAAACCAACTAAAATATACTTTATGGAAGAAAACAGCTCAAATCTATTTGAAACCACTCAGATATCGGCCCCCGCTACAACCGGACAAAGACTGGCTAATTACATCATTGATGTTATTATATTTTATGTCCTTTGCTTTGTTCTCGGGTTTATTATTGCATCAATTATTCCCAGCCTGTTTGGTTATGGGGGCTCTACAACTTTTGCCTCCTATTTAATTGCTATTGTAGTTATTGTGAGTTATTACACGCTTTTAGAAGGCAGCACAGGAAAATCGGTTGGTAAAATAGTAACCGGTACAAAAGTGATCACTGAAAATGGCGATAAAACCACCTACAAAGATGCTTTTATCAGGAGTGTGTCAAGACTTGTTCCTTTTGAACCGCTGAGCATCTTTTTTGGAAACAGCGGTATGTGGCATGACCGGTGGAGCCACACCAGGGTTGTCAAAAAATAATATTCCTATGAGAGCTTTTTAATAAATAAACCCCGGCATTTACCGGGGTTTAAATGTATCAGTTTAAATAACTACCTGACTATTTAAGCAGTCACTTTACCTTTTGATTTTGCGATCACTTCTTCGGCAATGTTGTTTGGCGCCGGAGCATAGTGAGAGAACTCCATTGTTGAAGAGGCGCGACCGGAGCTTAAAGAACGTAATTGAGTTACATATCCGAACATTTCGCTCAATGGCACTTTAGCTTTAATTACCTGAACGCCTGCTCTTGTGTCCATACCTTCCATCATACCACGGCGACGGTTCAGGTCGCCCGTAACATCACCCATGTATTGTTCCGGAGTAAGTACTTCCACCTTCATAATCGGCTCCAGTAAGATAGGTTTCGCCTTTTTACCTGCCTCACGGAAGCCCTGTTTAGCGCAAAGTTCGAAAGACATGGCATCAGAATCCACAGCGTGGAAACTTCCGTCAAATACACGGATCTTCATATTATCAACCGGGTAGCTGGCCAATACACCGCTCGTCATTGCAGATTCAAAACCTTTCTGGATCGCAGGCACAAATTCACGCGGAATAGCGCCACCAAAAATATCGTTTACAAACTGGTAATGTTTGTCCGGATTTTCTTTTTGCCATTCTTCATCTACCGGGCCCAGGCTAAACTGGATATCGGCGAATTTACCACGGCCACCGGTTTGTTTTTTTAACGTCTCACGGTGTTCGATGGTAGTGTTGAATGCTTCCTTATAAGCCACCTGAGGTGCACCCTGGTTCACTTCTACTTTAAACTCGCGGCGCATACGGTCTACAATGATCTCCAGATGCAGCTCACCCATACCGCTAAGGATGGTTTGGCCTGTATCTTCATCTGTTTTTACACGTAATGTCGGATCTTCCTCAACCAGCTTCGCGATTGCCATGCCCATTTTGTCAACGTCGGCCTGTGTTTTAGGCTCAACAGCTACTGAAATCACGGGTTCAGGAATGAACATATTTTCTAAAGTGATCGGGTGGTTCTCATCACACAGGGTATCACCTGTTTTGATCTCTTTAAAACCAACTGCCGCGCCAATATCACCTGCTTCGATAAAATCGATCGGGTTTTGCTTGTTGGCAAACATTTTCATGATACGGCTGATCCGCTCTTTTTTACCGCTTCTTACATTCAGTACATAAGAACCTGCATCCAGGTGACCGGAATAGGCACGGAAGAACGCCAGGCGTCCCACGAAAGGATCGGTCATGATCTTAAACGCAAGCGCCGCAAATGGTTCCTTGGGATCTGGTTTTCTTATCAATATTTTTTCAGGATCGTTAGGATCTGTTCCCTGGATCGCTTCAATATCAACGGGCGAAGGCAGGTAACGGCAAACCGCATCCAGCGCTGTCTGCACCCCTTTGTTTTTGAAAGATGAACCGCACATCATTGGCACAATGCTCAGGTCGATAGTAGCTTTGCGGATCGCTTCGTGGATCTCGTCTTCTGAGATCGTGTTCGGATCCTCAAAGAATTTTTCCATCAGTTGGTCGTCGTATTCAGCAACTGCTTCTACTAATTGCGCTCTCCATTCATTCGCCTCTTCCACCATATCGGCAGGGATATCGATCTCATCGAAGGTCATTCCTTCTGTCTCCATGTGCCAGATGATTCCTTTCATTTTGATCAGATCCACCACCCCTTTAAAATCATCTTCGGCGCCGATCGGCAATTGAAGCGGTACCGCTTTAGAACCCAGCATCTCGCGCACCTGTTTTACCACATTTAAGAAGTCGGCACCCTGGCGGTCCATTTTATTTACGAAACCGATACGCGGCACCCGGTAACGGTTTGCCTGGCGCCATACGGTTTCAGACTGAGGTTCAACGCCATCAACTGCCGAAAACAGCGCGATCAGGCCATCCAGCACGCGCATAGAACGCTCTACTTCTACGGTAAAGTCTACGTGACCCGGAGTATCAATAATGTTAAAAGAATATTCTTTAGAAGCCGGCGTGGTTTTTCCTTTATCGGTAGGGAAATTCCATTTACAGCTTACAGCTGCCGAGGTAATGGTAATACCACGTTCTTTTTCCTGCTCCATCCAGTCGGTAGTAGCAGCACCGTCGTGCACCTCGCCAATACGGTGAATCATACCGGTGTATCTTAAGATACGCTCGGTTGTAGTGGTTTTACCGGCATCAATGTGGGCGGCAATACCAAAGTTTCTTTGAAATTTTAAATCTGCCATGATTATTCTTAAATTGAATTATAAACTTTTTTAAATCTACAACATGCTGATAATCAACACATTGACAACAGGGCATGCTGCGCCCTTAATTTAAGGCTGCAAAGGTAAGGAAAATAAGAGATTTTGAAATATCTATTCCGCATGCTTTGTGTAACTTTACCGGTATAAATATATGTTTGAACGATAATGATCCCCGATTTATATATACCTACTTATACCGTTCAGGACTGGAAACTGTGGGAAGGCGATTGGGAATTGATAAAAGGCGCTCCCATAGCCATGAGTCCTTCTCCCCTCAATAAGCACCAGCTTATGGGAAGCGACCTGCATGCTTATTTTTACAATATTTTACGGGAAAACAAAACATCCTGCAATTGCAGGGTTTTATACGAACAGGATTGGATCATTGATGAAACCAATGTGGTTCGGCCTGACATTTTAATTGCCTGTGGCAACCTGGATCCCGAGGGGCATATCACTCAAACGCCTGTTTTAATTGTAGAGATATTTTCCAAAGCAACACGGCTGAAGGACAGGAATACCAAGTATACGCTTTATGAGTTTTGCGGAGTAAAATATTACTTAATGGCCGACCCGGATACTAACTCCATTCAGGTGTTTGAGCTTGCCGATAATAAATACAGGGAACTATTCCCGCCTTTTGATTTTAAACTGGCAGAAAATTGCCGGATCGGGTTTGATGTAAGCGCGGCGCTTCCTAATTAAAAACAGGACTTTTTACTTACATTTCAGGTAATACTTTATAAAGCCTGAAGAGGGCGTAAAGATCTATATTGGAGCGATGTGAGGTTGCTAAGCGCCAACGATATTGGGAAATAGCCGCTTAGTTCCAAGCCTGGTCTATCTGCAAAAGATCTTGCGGGGAAGGAAGGCGGAACTGTATAATAAAATTGCTTTACACCTCGTTGCTTGCCAAAACTTAAACCGGCTGTCTACCTGATGATCAGCAACCAGCCCTTGTTCTTTTCAACAGGGATGGATTCATTGGCAGCAAAAGTTCCTGCCGGTTGAAAATTCCTTATTTCCGGTGCCGTGATAACAGCTTTTGCAGGATCGATCCCCAACTGCTTCCAGTCGATCAGCAATTTTACATCCGTATTTTCATCTGCCCAGCTCGCCACAGATACCAAAGCGGCGCCGCTTTTCTTATAAACAGTAGCCAGTACTTTTTCATTGGAAGTTTTAACAGGACAGGTATTGCTCCAATAGCCGATCATCTCCGTTCCCTTCATCCCAAAATCATCCCATACTTTCCATATCGGCCTGGGATCGGCATTATCGCTCCAGGGAATACGGTTGGTCATACCATAGATCATACCACGCCAGGGATTGCCCCCATCCTGCAGCATCTCTCCCATCAGGCCAAAAGGAATACCGCTCACTTCGGTTAAAAAGAAATCCGGACCGTTTTGCTCGTAATCAAAATATTCACCAAACCACAACCTGTTCAAATAAGGAAAATGCTCCATATATAAATTAGCACTGTTATTAAAGCCATCGCTCTTATTATATTGATTGGCCGAGTGCAGGTCTATAATACCCGGATGCCCATCCTGCGTTAATACCCGTTTGATGCGTTTCATCGTGATCCTGTCAAAAGCCACATCATCCAGGTAAATGCCGTCAATGCCCACATTTTTTACCAGCCAGTTCATGCCTTCCACATAGTAATTATGCCAGCGGCTCATACCACTGTTAACCATTGCAGCATCTTTTACTTCGGGCACAAACCATGCGGCAATATAATCTTTACTCACATGCTCCTGCAACCAGCTAAACCCGCCACCGGCGCCAGGTGAATATATTTCATGCCCCATTGAGCGCATCGGGAAGGTTTCCCAGGCTTTGTTGGACAGCTCCCGCACCGTATTGTAAATCTTTACTTTTAATCCTAATACATGCGCGCTGTCGATGTAGCTTTTCATTTTCTTCCACTCTATAAAAGGATAATTGATGTAGGGATTGATCGGTGTTCCGTGATGAATATTTACCACTGTTGCGCCTTTGGCTTTAATACTGTCGGGGCGATCATATTTATGATAGAACCGTGTTTGCCATTGAAAATCTGTATTGATAGGATGAAAAGGCGTGATCAGCAAATTGAAGTTATAATATAACGTATCTCCTTTATTCATACTGCGCGGACCACTGTAAGCATTCACCAATACCGAGCTGCCTTTTTTAAATACCTCAATCCCGCCTTTATTGTCATTGCCCCATGAGGCGGGCAGCAGCAACGGTTTTTGTAAGTAAAAATTGGTATTTAAGGGTCTTACATAATGTTCGTCCCGCAGCGAAAACTGCAGACCGGCATTTACAGCTCCTATCCAGGCGCCATCCTGGTTTTTATGGGCCACATCCCATTTCCATAAAACAGAATCCGGCCGGGCGCCGCCTTTTAAACCCAGGCCCATAAAATATTGCGCCAATGCAGGAGTAACCGGTATATGAAAAGTAATATCGCTAAAGCTCACGTCCTCCAACGCGGTAAGTTTAACGGAGTAAGCCAAAAAGCCGTCAAATTCCAGTTTAGCATCTACCTGCATTTGCAGCGAAGGCGAAGTATTGATGGCTTCCCATCGAACAGTACCGGGGTCTTTTTGTAAAAATTTTAATCCCTGGCTTTGCAATTGCACATTTTTTTTCGTTGCTGCCTCTATAAAATGAAAATGAAGCCCTTCTGCTAAAAGATTATTGGGCATTGCGGTTGTGCCGGTCATTTCAGGTGTAAAGAAAGTTTGTATCTGTGCAGGAAACCCTTCTTTACTAAGCAATATCTTTCTTCCCAGCAAAGAAATGGCGGTATCATTAACCTGCAGCGGTGTATAGGGCGCGATCACGGTATTGTCCTGTGCCAATGTAGAGTTAAGCCATTTTAAGCGCGTTTGTTTTTCCGGTTCGTCCGCTGCAATTTTATTAGTAACCAGCACTGAAAGGTTGATCTGATAGCTGCTTTTCCCTGCTGATTCTACAATAGCCTTACCCGTATAATTTCCTGCAACGGCAGATATCGGTACATCAACTGCACACCACATAGATTGTACGGTACCGGCAGTTACATCGACCGTTTTTGTAAGGGATTGTCCCTGGTAATCGGTGCCGTTGGTATTCAGGCAGGAAAGATTTTTCGCGGGGATAACTTTGCCCGCTCCTGATTGCAGATCAGAAAAACGGATATGCACATTTTTAAGGTCTTCCAGCGCATATACACCCAGTTGAAAAGCAAGATACGCTCCCCGGGCGGCAGTGTCTTTAAAAGTATTCCTGATCCCTTTTTGTATCCAGCGCTCAGGTAAGTAATTTGTCATTTTCACAGGATGCAACCTGTCTTCTGCAAAAACAATATAGGAGGCTCCTTTGGCTGATTTAATAATATGATCCGTTTCCGCTTTTGTGGCGATAAACTCCATCGGGTAAAAACTGTTGAATTCATTTATCGCTTCATATTTTTTTACGATTGCAATACCATATGCCTTGCGCAGGAATGTTTGTTTAAGCCATGGCCCATTGGTATTCGTATCCTGTTTCAAATAATAGCCTTTTGGATAGTTAGGGCTGCCGGCGTGCCTGTATAATAAATAATATACATAATAATCGCCGGCGCCGGAAACGGGCTCAAACAGGATGGTTCCGGACTCGTTAGTACTATTTATAATTTTTACGTTCCTGATAACCGAGTTGGTCCTGGCGTCTACAATGATTATCCCTTTTTCCTGCGGCTGCTCGTCGCGCCGGCGCCAGTTGATCACTACCTGGGCAACATTTTTATTTTTAAGATATTCCTTTTCGCTGACATTGATAACAAAACGGTGGTTGCCCAGCGAATCGGCATCCCAGCTATCATTACCGGTTCCATATTGTATTTGTTGTCCGAAGGCTGTACAGGTAAGAAGAAGAAAAGGGATCATCAAAAATCTCATACTAAAGAATTGTAGGGCGAAAGATAAAACAAAAACGTTGTTGTTAACAATTTTATAAAGAACATTATAAACCATCTTTGATTTTTATAAATGCAAAAGATTCTTTATTTTACAGTTGCAAATTAATTTATTAAACCCTCAAAAGCATTTTATGGAAACAACAAATATTGAATTTGAACAGGACGAGTTGCAGGTAACCAGATTAGATGAAACCACAGCACATACCGGAGCTTATGATGGCGATGGAGATGGTGGTGAAGATGGTGGCGACGGTGCTGACGGTGATGGTGGCGCTGATGGAGATGGCGGTGCCGACGGTGACGGCGGTGCTGATGGCGACGGAGGAGCTGACGGGGATGGCGGAACTGACGGAGACGGCGGACCTGCCGATGCATAAGCCATGCAGCCTGATTTAACCTGAACGTTTTAAAAAAGTCGCAGCAAATCAAAAATTCTGCGGCTTTTTTTGCATTTTGCGCTTTACATATTCTAAAATACTATGAGCAATTTCTTTGAAAAAATTATAGCCACCGATTCAATAGACACATTCTTAAATAACTATTACGAAAAAGACATCTTATATATCAGCAGGAATGACGAAGATTATTATAAAAATATTTTAACGTCAAAAGAAATATCAAAATACCTGGAGCGCCAAGATATTTTTTATCCTTCCGTCAGGATCGTAAAGAACGGAAAAGAAATCCCTAATGGGGGATATACTTTGAAGAGCACCCCGATCGGGCATCATCGCAAAGACGGGATCATTAACACCGAAAAGGCTTTTGCGCTTTTTAATTCGGGCGCAACCTTTGTAATACAGGCGGGGCAAAGATATTTCGATAACCTTTCTCATTGCTGCCTGGAGCTTTCTAAAAAGTTCAATTCGCCGGTACAGGCTAATTTATATATTACACCCGAAAAATCGCAGGGCTTTAATCCCCATTGGGATACGCACGATGTTTTCGTGCTGCAGATCTCGGGTACCAAAACCTGGCATTTATATGGCTTTGAAAAAGAACTGCCGACAAAAAATCAAACCTTTGTCAGCAAGGATTATAAAAAGGAACCGCTGCAAACCATCCAGCTAATGCCTGGCGATTTTTTGTATGTTCCGCGCGGGTATGTGCATGATGCGGTTGCCGACGATGGCATTTCTTCTCACATTACCATTGGTGTGTTATCATTTACCTGGTCCCGGTTCTTTAATGAAGTATTTCCGCAGCTCGAGGAATTTAAAGAGTTCAGAGAAGCAGTACCCTTTTGGAAAGAAGATCTGCCCTCCTTAATAAAAGCAAAAACAGAAATACTGAAAGAAAAGTTATCAGCACTGGATTTTGGAAAAGGTATTGACAAACTGAACATCAGCTACAGGAATGCCCAGCCTCAGCCGCTGCATCATTATTTTGAAAGTATCCGGAACGCCGGTAAAATATCTGACAGTACGCCGCTGGCGCTTAATGAAGGCGTAATATATACTTTGGTGCCAAACGAAAAGGGCACAGAACTAAAAATGCTTGGTAAAGCGATCCAGTTTCCCCCTACCGCCACAGCATTACTCGACTATATTTTCAGTAATAAAAATTTCACTTTGGGAAGTCTTGCAATAGACGGCGATCCTGCAGACAAAAAAGAATTGGTCAAAAAATTGATTACCGAAGGGATTGTGTACATTGACGAGCCATAAAGATATCAGTTAGTGAAAGAAACAACAGAAAAAGAAGTATTTTTTTGCAGTGCCGCATCAAGGTATTTTAAGGAATCATTAGCCGGAACGGCGGCCAACAGTAAAGCATTTATACTGATAGAATACAGCAACCCTTTTCCTGAAAAAATAATTGACGCCCTTTTTGATAAGGCCTGGCTTAAGAACATACAATTATTAGCAAAATCGCTGAAGGGTAAGGTATTACTAATCCGTAACAGGAAAAGCAATTTCAAAGATTGCAAAATAATCTTTGTCGATTGCAGCCGATCTCAATATTTCACCATACAAACCACTGTTGAAGCATGCACTGCTGTTGATGTTGCGGCACATATCTCTTCGGCTGAAACCAGCTGGCAAACTGATCCGTTTTTCCTTATCTGCACCAATGGCAAAAAAGATAAATGCTGCGCCAAATTTGGGTTCCCCGTATTTAAGTTTTTTGAATCGTTTAATGCCGATGTAAACGTTTGGGAAAGCAGCCATGTGGGTGGAGACCGGTTCGCAGCTAATGTAGTAGCCATGCCCTTTGGAATTTATTATGGCCATGTGGCGGTAGAAGATGTCGGTCATATTATGGTGCGTACGCTGTTAAGAAAAATCTATAAAAATAAATATCGCGGGATGTGCCGGCGTTCTTTTTATGAGCAGGCTATCGAATGCCATTTGCGCGATTATTTACAAAACTATGATATCGACTTTGAGATCAACACCAAACTGTTAGAACACCACGATGATCTTTACAAAGTGAATGTTACTACCAGCAACAACGGGCATTATATTATGGAGATTATCCGGGAAACCATTCCCTATCCACATTATTTAACCTGTAAGTCAAAAAAGCAGGAAAACCTGGCAAAGTTTAAAATGGTAGCCCTTACCGTACTCTAAAGAGCTGTAATGCACTTACTTTACTGCTGCTGATTCTTTTGAAACCACAGGCAGGCCTGCTGTAATCCGCACTCCCTGCATTTGGGGTTACGGGCAATACAGGTATACCGTCCATGTAAAATAAGCCAGTGGTGGGCTTTATGGATAAGTGATGCATCTATATGTTTTACCAGCTCCTTTTCCACGGCAAGAGGGGTAGTAGCATTTGGAGAAACCAACCCTATTCGTTTGCTCACACGGAACACGTGTGTATCCACAGCCATGTTAGGCTGCTTCTCAATTACAGAAGTAATTACATTGGCCGTTTTCCGTCCCACACCCGGCAGGGTTACCAGTTCATTTACCGTCATCGGTATTTTACCGTTAAAATCATTTACTACTTTCGCGGCCATTCCCACCAGGTGCTTGCTTTTATTATTGGGATAGGAAATACTTTTGATTAAAGGGAATACTTCTTCAGTAGTAGCTTTGCTGAGACTTTCTACATCCGGGTATTTCTGAAAAATAAACGGCGTGGTCATATTTACCCGTTTATCGGTGCACTGTGCCGATAATATTACTGCCACCAGCAGCTGATACGGATTATCGTAAACAAGCTCTGTTTCAGGCTCCGGCATGTGCACCGAAAAATAATCTATTACAAACTGATATCGCTCCTTCTTAGTCATACAAAATATACAGCCCAACCTTTAAACCGGAGGATCAAAAACTAAAATCATTATTTTTAAAATAACTTTTTTAAAAGGCAGACGCCTTAAACAGCCATGCATCTTCGAGTGCTTTAGCCGTTACCGCAGCACCTGCAAATGCAGCCGCAGCAATGCTTCCGGGCTTCAGCTCCGTCTTACTTTTTTTAGCCTGTAACAGCACTTTGCCTTCCATTAACAGGAATATCTCAGCTGTTGTAATATCTAAAGCAATCCGTTCTCCTTTTTTAATCCTGTAAGCATACAACGAAAAATCTTTTACAGGTGCTTTATAGCGCTGGTTGGCTCTTGATTTTACCTGGTTGATGATTTTAGGGTGCGTAGCTTCACACCGGGTATGCTTTAAAAGCGCTGTGGTATCAATATGCTTGGTAGTAAGCCCGCCCCTCAGTACATTATCACTGCTGGCCATAATTTCTACATTATGTCCTTCAAGATAAGCATGCGGCACACCCGCATCCTGGAAGATAGCCTGTCCTTTATTCAATTTTACCAGGTTGAAAAAATAAACAGAAAAAATGCCGCGGTCAATAATGCCGGGCCGCCCAAAAGTTAATGCCGCCCGGGCCGCCCAAAAATCTTCATTGTCTTTTGACAGCTGGCCGTTTTGATATAAGGGAATAATGCGGTTCAGCAGGGGGTGTAACCGTTCATTTACTTCTTCCTGCGGCATTTCCATAGCCCGTTTATACAAGCCATAATATCCTTTTTTCTTAAAAACCGGCTTAAATATTTTAAGTTCCTTTATTTTGTCAAGAACAGTTAACAGTTCTTCTTCGGGCTTAAATCCATGCAGTAAATAAAATTCGCTCATAGCTACCATCAACTCCGGTTTATGGTTAGCATCTTTGTAATTCCTGTTGGCTGCATTTAAAGGAATGCCTTTTTTATTTTCTTCCTCAAAATCAATAGCCGCCTGGCTTTTGGAGGGATGCACCTGGATAGAAAGCATGTCCTTTACATCCAGCACTTTCAGCAGGTAAGGCATATTTCCAAATGCCTTAAATACTTTGGCGCCCAATGCTTTTTCAGGCCGGGCAGCTATATAATCTTTAAGCAGCACCACGTCGCCGTTGTCGAGGGTAAGTTTACAATCTGCCTGCAGATGCACCCCCATCCAGTATTCTGCATAAGGCTGCAGGTTTGAGTTTTCAACTAATAAAAGAGAAGGAATATAGCTGGTGCCACCCCAATCGTAATGTTTTACGCTTCCGCTTAATGGCGCTAAATACTGCATAAATTATAATTATTGTAACTTGTCGTAAAGATAATGGAATGGCCACACATAATGAACTCGGCAAAAACGGCGAGGCGCTGGCTGAAAAGCATC
Source organism: Niabella sp. (assembly GCA_047606125.1). Lineage (GTDB taxonomy): Bacteria > Bacteroidota > Bacteroidia > Chitinophagales > Chitinophagaceae > Niabella. The sequence continues at coordinate 39,204 of JASGEW010000033.1, forward strand.
TCGAAGAAAGAGGCTATACAATCATCTGCCGGAACTGGCGTTATACGCATTACGAGATCGATATTATTGCAATTAAAGGCAAAAAACTACATTTTATTGAAGTAAAAACCCGCCGCTCATCGTACTATGGCTATCCGGAAGAAAGCGTTACCAAAAGAAAATTCAGGTACCTGAAGAACGCTGCCGATCAATATTTATACCTGAACCCACAGTACAGGTGGATACAATATGATGTGCTTTCTATTATTCTTCAAAAGAACGGAACGCCGGAGTATTTTTTACTGGAAGATGTTTTCCTGTGATCGTTATTTTCAAATCTTTGGTTATGAAAGCATTTTAATAAAATTTTTATGTACGTTTGTTAGATTAACAAAAAACCCAAAAATTGCATACACATGAAATCATTAAGTATTGTATTTGCCATTGCAACAGCAGCTTTTATCGGATGCAGCAGTGGTGCCGGCGAGGCGCAATCAAAATCCTTTTGTTCTGACACTTCCTGTATAACAGAGCCGATCAAAGTAGAAAGCAAAGCTCCGGGAAATCCGTTTGTTAAGATCTCATTTAAAAATTGCGAAATAGATTCCATTCACTGGGAAAAAGGCGGTATGGGTGTAATAAAAGATATTATTTTCAGCGAGTTTATTGACAAACCGGTAAGACCTTCCAAACAATTTCTTTCCTGCGATATTATCGATTCAAAATATGCCTGGGTAAAATTAAATGATTGTGCCACAGGTCGCGGATATTTATTAAGATTGCCTTTCAACAATGAAGGAACAACCAGTAAATATACAAGCGCTATTAACAATTTCGATCCCAAGTTTAAAATTGAAAACGGGTTAGTGGCATACTACGACAACACTTTTATTTATGTTCAGGATATGCAAACCGGGCAGGTAGCCAAACAATTGCTGACAGACACGGGCGTTACAGATATTGATTATGACAACATTCATTCACTTATCGATTCTGTAAATATCACCAGGAGCAATATTTATGCAAAATTGACAGTAAAGAATAAGGAAGTGGTGCATAATAATCCGCTTACGTTTAAATAAGGCAATGTGGGAACCATATAAAAAAGGATTCAAATCTTATCTGCAACTGGAAAAGTCGCTTTCCGGCAATTCTACCGAAGCATATTTGCACGATATTGACAAGCTTACCCAATTTCTTGGGCTAAAAAATATACAAAAAAATCCTGCAGCCATCACGCTGCAGGATTTACAGTTTTTTATACAATGGATCAGTGAAACAGGTATGTCTGCAACATCACAGGCACGCATTATTTCGGGCATCCGGGCCTTTTATAAATATTGTACACTGGAAGATATAGTGCAGGAGGATCCAACACTGCTGCTCGAAGCGCCTAAAACGAAAAGAGCGCTCCCAGATGTATTAGGCTTTGAAGAAATTGAGCGGATTATTGCAAACATCGACTTAAGCAAACCCGAAGGCACCCGCAATAAAGCTATACTGGAAACATTATATAGCTGCGGGCTGCGTGTAACTGAAATTGTAAACCTTCGCATCTCTCAATTATACCTGGATGTAGGCTATATACGCGTTACAGGCAAAGGCGATAAAGAGAGATTAGTACCTATTGGCAGTGCCGCCATAAAATATATTAATATATACAGGCAAACGATTCGCATGCATATACCAGTAAAGCCCGGCAATGAAGATATTTTATTTTTAAACAAGCGCGGACAAAAGCTTACACGGGTCATGATCTTTTTGATCATCAAAGAGCTGGTGCAAAAAGCCGGCATTAACAAAACAGTTTCTCCACACACATTCCGGCACTCCTTTGCCACCCACCTGATCGAAGGAGGGGCCAACCTGCGTGCTGTACAGGAAATGCTGGGCCACGAAAGCATTACTACTACCGAAATTTATACCCATCTTGATAAAGAGTTTTTAAGAAAAACGCTGGAACAATTCCATCCATCGTTCAATAACAAATAATTTCTCATATATTTAACCTGCAAATAATATAAAATGAATAAACACATCATTCAATTAATCCTCGTATTCTTTGTGTCAATATTTGTTGCAAACGCACAAAAAACCTGCACACTAACCTTTAATCCTAAAGATGGCAGCAGGTACGATGCCCTGATGGATATGACGAATAAAATTGTTCAGAACGTAATGGGGCAGGATATGGAAATAAATATGAACTATAATACAGCCATGACCTACGCCATTGCAAATGACGCCCCCAATAAAAAATTAAGTATTACTTATGAAAAATTAAAAATGGATATGGATGTAATGGGTCAGAAAGTAACAATGGACAGCGACAATCCTGACACTACCAATGAAGCCAGCAAAAGCTTTAAAGCTTTAAAAGGGCAAAGCATTCATATCGTAATAGACCCTTCAGGAAATGTTGTTAAAGTAGAGGGCACCGATGCCATACTCAACAGCGTGGGAAATGATCTTATGAAAAAAGAAACACTTAAAGGTGTGCTGGGTGAAGATGCCATCAAAACCCTTTTTCAGCAATCCTTTGGCTTTTATCCCCAAAAACCGGTAAAAGCCGGCGACACCTGGACCTCAACAATAATAATAAAATCGCCTTACGAATTAAACTACTTTCGCCTATAAGGCGAAAGATTTGTTTTGTCGGCTTAAGCCGACCTTAGTCTCCGACAGTAGTAAAGTCATCTCCTCCTTCGGCGGCATCCTGGTTCTCTATATACTCCAATATC
>JASGEW010000034.1:0-59431 GCA_047606125.1 Niabella sp.
CACACAACATGGTACTTACAATCATATGTCGTATGCGACGTTTTACGATAATTCTGCATACACACAAAGGTAAAACTAAAGTCTTCGCCTAAAGGCGAGGGATTTTCCCCCAGAAAGAGACATTAAGTAATAAGTGAAAGTAAAATTATTGTGGTAACTATCCAAAGATACTTATTTATTTCAATTATCTATTACTATACTCAACGTCTTAACTAACCCAAGTTGCTAGTTATCAATAAAGGGTAAAAAAGAAAGCATGCTTATAATAATTTTGGATTACCATATCTAAAATTTATAGCTCTTTATTGTATTGTAGATGACATTTTAAAATCTTTGTGTCATCGCGAAGATTGTCGGATAAGGATAAGCGATGCCGAAGTTATCACAACAGCCTTTGTATCAGCGTTATATTTTGGCGGTCATTGTGCCGTAAATGTTAGATAAGCTCAGGTATTGCCGGCGCCTGCACCGAAGTGCCATTTGGCAAGCTGTAATGCCGGTTGTAAGTAGTACAGAAAAAAAATCCACCATCACTCTAAATGTGTACAAAGATAAAGTACTTATTCTGGACTTTTGGGCTACCTGGTGCAGCAGTTGTGTAAAAAAATTACCAACACTTTATTCGTTACAGCAGGAAAACAAGCAAAATCTCAAGGTCATTCTTGTAAACTCTGAATCCACCGGTGATAGTGTCAAAAATATAGAATGGTTTCTTTCCAAAAGACGGGCAGCATACGATTTTACTTCAGTCGTTGAGGATACAATTTTAAAAAGCTTATTTCCACATAAGGCAATCCCTCATTATATCTGGATAAAGGATAATACAGTTATTGCTATTACTGATGCCGACGGCATTACAAAGGAAAACGTTGAAAGTGCAATAAGTGGCAATAACATAAATGCGTCTATAACGCCAACGATTGCTTATGATCCAGCAAAACCGTTATTTGAAAATGGTAATGGAGGAAATACAACTAACTATATTTATAAATCTGTATTAGCTCCTTATGTTGATGGCTTAAAGCTTAGGATATACAAAAACGCAAATGAGCAGAGACTAATCAATAGGATATCAATGGTAAGATGTCCTCTTATGCTTTTTTACAGTTTTGCTTATCCTGTTTTCAAAGATGTACCCCAAACCCGGGTTATTTTTAACGTATCAGATCCGTCCCGGTTTTCATTTGACAGTTCATCATTGGCCTGGAACAAACAGAATGTATTCAATTATGAAGCACAGTTCCCATTCTGTACAAAGGAAAAAGCAATGGAAATTTTGCGAGCAGACCTTGATAGGTATTTCAGTTATCGTGTGGTTAAGGCAGAAAAGGAAATGAATTGCTGGATATTAAGAACAATAGATGCAAAAAAAATAACCAGCTTCCCAAAAACATTAGAGCGAGAAACTAATTTATTCGATGGAACTGGTTTGCCTATTTTTTTTAACAATTATCCATTACCATCACTGATACATGAACTGGATAGAATTTATAACGAGCCATTTATTGACGAAACCGGATTGGATAAGGTACCGGTAAAATTGTCCTTACCCGCACAGCTACGTGACTCAGTCAAACTCCAATCAAGTCTTCTCAAACAGGGACTTTCTCTTACAAAAGAGAAGCGAAAAATTCCGGTTGTTATTATATCTGATAAATAAATTTAACTGTATAAAAGATTCATACAATAAACTGTAAATATCTCATGTAATTAAAGCGTGTTGTTTATATTTCTCTTACCAGTCGGGTATCACTGCATAGTTTGTGGCAGGGGCGGACCGGCGTTCAAAACTTCTTGAATCTTTTAAACTTCTTTCAGCTATGCACATCTCCAACCTTTTCGAATTTCTTTCAACCCCTGCTGTGTGAAGCGTCCTCGCTTCACACCTGTATGCTGTCGCCTGTGGTGACAAATATTAACCAATAAAACATTTCAATCTTTCAATAACAAAAAACACAAAACATGGCAGAAAGTAAAAACAACGTAGTTATGCACGGTGCCTCCGGCAAGGTAGACCTTATCGTGTTTAGCCAAAGGCATGGCAAAACAGTTATATCCAAAGCTCCCGCTCATTCGGTTACCCATACGCCGGCGCAGGATGCCGTCAGGCAAAAATTTCAGCAGGCAGTTATTTATGCCAGGGCAGCAATTGCCGATGCCGCAAAAAAGCAGGCGTATAAGGCAGCGGCGCAGCCCGGCCAGAGCGCGTATAACGTGGCCCTTGCCGATTTCTTCAACGCGCCCGATATACAGGAAATAGATGTAAGCGGCTACACCGGTAATATAGGCGATCAGATAAAAATAGCGGTAACCGATAATTTTAAAGTAGCCGGCGTAGCGGTATCCGTTCACAACGGGGATGGCACACCGGTAGAGGCGGGCAATGCCGTACAGGATGCAGACGGTTTGCATTGGATATACACTGCCACAGCAGCCAATGCAAGCCTTACCGGCGATAAAATAACAGTTACAGCCACCGATGCGCCCCAAAATGAAACAACAGCGGATACTGCGCTTTAAGCTGACAGAATTGCAGCATCTCTTTCTCCAACAACCAAGTGCAGGCGTACCTACAGCGGACGTACAATTTGGCAGGTAATCGTCAGGAAGTCCGGAAGTCAGGCGACGGAGGTCGGAAGCCACTATCATCCGCCATCTGCCAATTGTCATCTTGAAATCAGCAACTGTACGTCCCTGATATGGCGTACACCTCCAAGTCGGCATAACCTTTGGGGCACTTCATACTACGGAAAATTTCTTTAACTTTGACGTTATGAATGTTCAGGAACTCATAACAATTGACACAGAGATTTTGGGTGGACAACCTGTTTTCAAAGGTACCCGTGTGCCAGTTGAAAGTTTGTTTGACCATTTAGAGGTGGGTGTATCGCTTGACGATTTTCTGGAAGACTTTCCTACTGTTTCAAAGGAACAAGCTGTTGCGTTATTGGACATAGCCAACAAATTCATAACGTCAAAAAATGTTGCTGAACTTTATGCGACTGTTGCTTGACGAAAATCTCCCAAAAAGATTAAAACAGGATTTTCCGGAACACGAAGTGTTTACGGTTCGTGATAAAGAATGGAATGGCATAAAAAACGGCGAATTGTTAAAACTAATGCTTGAAAATTCCTTTGATGTATTGCTGACTTTTGACAAAAATCTACAACATCAACAGAACTTTTTAAAGTACACAATAACTGTTTTTGTGCTCACAGGAACAATCAATCAGTATGTTGAACTGACTAAACTGACACCAAAAATAAATGAATATTTGAGTAGGAAACAAATACCTGTTGGGCCGATTATAATTTCTAATGACTAAGGTATTGTGCTCAACAAGCGGTTGCAATAGTGAGGCTTCTTTCCCTACCGAATCTCACTGTATGGCTTTGTGCTATTTATTTTTCTTCAAAGTAGTGCGTACTTTTTTTACAAAAGCTTCGGTTACCCCCGCAAAATTGGCAATTTCAGATAAAGTAAACTTACTTGCAGCAAGGAGGTTGCCCACTACCAGCTCTTTGCCTTTTTCCATGCCCTTCTCTATGCCCTTTTCCATACCTTCTTTCCGGCCTTTTTCGATATAAATATCCAATGTATTCATGATAGTTGATTTAATTGAAACCGGTAGCGAATCTAATATTTTCTCATTTAATTTGCCCCGGCTGTATAAATAGATTATAAAACCTTTTTGTAATCCTTTCGGCCCTTCTCCCGCTAACAGCAGCAATTGTACGGCATTACGCTCTATCCATTCTTTTTCAAAACTGTGCTTTAATGCCAGAATGGACGCTGCTAAAAATTTGTCGTTCAACGCTTTTACCTGTTCATCACTCAATGTGCCTAAATCATTGTAAATATACTCAAATCCCGGCAAATATTGCTTCCATTCATCATCTAAATGATCAAAAAGGCCGGCCAAAGTCCTGTACTGCCATCTTCCTTTACCATGGTAAAGCAATACAGGGATAACAAGAGAAAGCGGTTCATTGTTTTGTACCTGCTTTTGCAATGCCGAAAAAATATAAGCCCCTATTTGCACGGGCGTATATTTATCGGGGTAGCTTTTATGTTCTATCAGCAGGCATACTTTTAGGGTCTGTTCCGAGTCTTTCCTTTGGCAGGAATAAACAATGTCCGAAATGGATTTTTTCAGGTCTTCTGAAAGGTAAGTATCCGGAAGTTGGGTCAGATTCAGGCGCTTGCTTACAGATGCAGGCAGGTAATTTTTAAGGTAAGTGAGCGCTATCTTTTTATTGGCCAGGATGCTGCGGATAAAGTTATCGTGTATGGTAGTATTGCCGCTCACGAAGTAAAGATAGCAGGTTTTTGTGTATCACCGGAATTGGCGTTTTGACGCCCTGCTGTGTGAAGCGTCTTCGCTTTACACCTGCATGCTGTCGCTTGTAGCGACAAATATTAACCAATAAAACATTTCAATCTTTCAACAATAAAAAACACAAAACATGGCAGAAAGTAAAAACAACGTAGTTATGCACGGCGCCTCCGGCAAGGTAGACCTTATCGTGTTCAGCCAGCGGCATGGCAAAACAGTCATCTCCAAAGCCCCCGCCCATACGGTTACGCATACGCCGACGCAGGATGCCGTCAGGCAAAAATTTCAGCAGGCAGTTATTTATGCCTGCAATGTACGAGCCGTGCGCAATACTGACGGTGGTGGTAAAGCTCTTTGAAAAGTTTTTATAAATCAAAAGTATTGACAAGTTCCAATCCGGTAACCTGTTTGAAATCGGACAGGTTGCGGGTAAGCAGGATTAAACCATTTACCAGGGCTGTGGCTGCAATGATGGCAATCGGGTGTTTTGATTTTATATTGTTGCCATAATGCTATCGTTTTTAGATTAAATATTCCTGCTGTCCCATTCACTGCGGCTTTGCTCCACGTATTGTAAAAGCGCCGCACCGATGGGGTTTTAGTGATGTACGGGGTCATTTTTCCACCAAAAGGTAGATGTAATTGTATTCAGCCAAAGGCACTCCGCCTTGCTTCGCGCGCCCACAAAACAGCATTAAAAAGCAATAAACATTTCAGCAAAAATTACAAAAGCTTCAGTTACCTTTTTGCCCCAAGAACCCAGTAAAAACAATGACAACGGCGTCGGGGAAACCTGTAACCAGTAATTAGCAACTTGTAACCACATCTGTAACCCGAAATAAAAATATTCGTATTATTTTCGCGGCTGTCTTAAATAAACATGAAAGAGAATATAGAAACAGATGTAGCCCTGATCGGCGGAGGAATTATGAGCGCCACGCTGGGTATGCTCATCAACCAGTTAGTACCCGAGAAGTCCATTCATATTTTTGAAAGATTAAATTATGTAGCCGGAGAAAGTTCTGATGCGTGGAATAATGCCGGTACCGGCCATGCCGCCCTGTGCGAACTGAATTATACACCGGAAGACGGGGATGGCGTTGTGCATACAGATAAAGCCAGTTCCATTATGGAGCAATTTGAAGTGTCTAAACAGTTCTGGGCGTACCTGATAGAACAGGAGCGGTTAGCCAATCCTAAAGAATTTATCAGGCCGGTAGCCCACATGAGCTTTGTGCGGGGAGAAAAAGATGTGGAATATTTGCGTAAAAGATATGCAGCGCTGCAGCAGAGCAATCTTTTCAGGGGCATGGCCTATTCAGAAGATCCGGAAGTTATAAAACAATGGTCGCCGCTGATCATTGAAGGGCGGGATCCTTCAGAAAAAATTGCCGCCACCCATTCAACTATGGGCACCGACGTAAATTTTGGCGCCATAACCGGGGCCCTCATAAAAGCTCTTGAAAAAACAGGCAAAGCACAGTTGCACCTGCACCACGAAGTAAGAAAATTAAAACAGTTAGCAGATAAACGATGGCAGATCCGGGTAAAGGACCTTACTTCTGGACAGAAGTACAACGTGATCGCAAAATTTGTATTTATTGGCGCCGGGGGCGGTTCACTCGAACTTTTACAAAAATCTGATATCCCAGAAGGAAAAAAATACGGTGGATTTCCTGTAGGTGGTCAATGGTTAGTATGTAAAAATGCTGCTGTCAGCAATCGGCACCATGCAAAAGTATATGGCCAGGCAGAAGTGGGCGCTCCTCCTATGAGCGTGCCCCACCTGGATGCCCGTATTATTGACGGTGAAAAAGCAGTACTGTTCGGACCTTTTGCCACTTTCTCCACCAAATTTCTGAAAGAAGGCTCTTATTGGGACCTGTTTGGCACGGTTAAATACTGGAATATTTTTCCGCTGTTAAAAGTTGGAGTTAAAAATATCGATCTCGAAAAATACCTGATCCGCCAGTTGAGCCTTTCTTTCCAGGACAGGATCGATGTTTTAAAACAGTTCTACCCCGAGGCCAACCCGGCAGACTGGAAGCTGCAGGAAGCCGGCCAGCGCGTGCAGGTTATTCATAACGATCCTGAAAATGGTGTTACGCTTCAGTTTGGAACCGAAATTGTAACCGCTGCCGATGGAACTATTTCTGCATTGTTAGGTGCTTCGCCCGGAGCTTCCACAGCCGTATCCATCATGCTTAAGCTTCTTTACCAATGTTTTCCGGACAGGGCAGCTGCCAATATGGATAAAGTGAAGCACATTATTCCCTCGTTCGGACAAAAACTGGAAGACAACCCCATGTTGCTGGCTGCCGTAAGAGAACGAACCAGCCGCGTTCTGGAATTAACGCCGGCTGAGGGCGCATAAACTACAGGCATTTTGAGATTAATTTGTATTTTACAGATATGAACAGGGAAATTTTTGGCTGGCACAGCCCCTCATTAAGTAAAGACATGCCTATCGTGGCTTATGGCCATTATGGCTTTGCGCTATTGCTGGTTCCTACAGCGGCAGCCGATTATCTCGAATATGAAAGATTTCAGCTCATAGACTCGCTGGCACCTTTTATCAATGACGGAAAAGTTCGGGTATTCTCTGTAAACAGTGTAAATAATGAAAGCTGGCTTAATGATAATATGTCGCCCTGGGATAAATCGTACAGGCATACGCAATGGAATCATTACATCTATAACGAAGTGATCCCTCATATTAAAAATGCTACGAGTGCGCAAACGCCCGTTATTGTAAGCGGCGCATCGTTTGGCGCATTGCATAGCATGAACCTTTTCTTAAAACGCCCTGACCTGATCGATGGAGTAATTGCTATGAGCGGTGTGTACGATCTTACTTATTACAGCAATGGTTATATGGACGAACATGTTTACTTCAACAGTCCTGTGCATTATATGCCCAATCTTACAGACCATACTATACTCGAAACGATAAGACGCAGCAATCATATCCATATACTCACCGGCAGCGGTGCATACGAAGATCCCCGGGCCGGGGGTGAATTTGCTAAAATATTATATGACAAAGGAATCGGTTACGAATTCCAGAACTGGGGTGAGCATTATAAGCACGACTGGCCTACCTGGAGAGATATGTTGCCGAATATATTGTCAACAAGATTTTAGCAACCAACCAGTTTTATAAACATGGCACAGCGATCAGGTAAGGTTTTTTAATAATGCCTGAAAAGCTTTCCCTTCGATCATCCTGGCGCCAAGGCTTTCCAGGTACTCGGTATACACCTGGCAATCTATCAGTCGCACATCTTCTGCAAATAATTGCCGAACATATTTTGTAAAAGCGTATTTGGAAGCATTGCTTACAAGGCTAAACATGCTTTCGCCAAAAAACACTTTGCCCAGCCGGATGCCGTAAAGGCCACCAACCAGCCGGTTGTCCTTCCATACTTCCGCGCTATGTGCAAAACCCATTTGATGCAGTTTTGTGTATGCTTCGATGATCTCATCGCTGATCCAGGTACCTGGTTGTCCGGGTCTGGGTACGTTTTTACAGTGTGCAATCACTTCGGGAAATGCCTTGTTTATCGTAAATTCAAAAGCATTACGGTTTAATAAAGGCCGCATGCTTTTACTGGTTTTCAGTTCTTCGGGAAAGAGTACAAACCGGGGATCGGGACACCACCAAAGTATAGGCGGCTCACTATACCAGGGAAAAATACCCGACCTGTATGCCAGTAATAATCTTTCAACAGATAAATTGCCTCCAATTGCCAACAGGCCATCGGGTTCGGCCAAATGTACCGGCGGAAAATAGAGCGCATCATCAAGGGCAAAAATTGCCATCACAATGTAAAGAGTGGTAAAAAACCAAAAGAATCCTGTGTTTTAAAACCAGGATAAATGCTTTTATGAGACTGTTTCTTCTACAGTAGCGTTAATACCTCTGTCAAGGATCGCATCACACATTGGCTTAAGGTCTTCATAGTCACCTTCTTTCACCGCATATTTACCTTTATAGTGAATAATATATGCGCATTGTTCAGCCTGTTCGTATGCATGCCCGCACACTTCCATTAATGTTTCAATTACCCAGTCAAAAGTATTTACTTCATCATTCCAGACAATCAACTGGCACGATGAAGCAGTAGCCGTAGCAACAGCTGCCTCTTCCAAAGATTTCGTATCAGTACTGTTTTGCATATTACAAAGATAATTTTTTATAGGATAACAAATCCTGTACTAATTATCAGTCTCTTATGTTTTCTTATTTTAAGATCTACAAGTTGCCGCTCCATTAACAGGAGCTTTGGCATATTCCTTGTTTTTTATATAAGGTATCAAATTATAAATCCGTATTATGAAAAAATACTCGCTTTTATTTTCGTTTATCTTTATCATGGTGATTGTGTTATCGTCATGCAGTAAAACCCGGGACGGGCTGGGTCTGGATACTATTAATAATTCCGCCCGAACGGGGAAATGGGAGGTAGTCCACCAGATATATATAGGCACTTCCAGCGACCCCGTAACTACCGACAGCCTGACCGCGGGGGATGCTTATGCAAAATTTCAATCAGATAATAAGGTACATTATTATAATGAAGATGGGGTTGATAATCCTTCGGATGCAACAACTTACTCGTTTTTAGACACCAAAACAATGATTTATGGTGGCGATGAATATAATATCCAGGAAAACCTTGCAGCATCTTTTTCAAAAATGACCCTTCAGAGAAATACTGCAACCGGCAGAGAGGTTTATATATTTGCACGATAGGATCAGATTTCAAAAAAACGATTGACCCCGCTTTTGCGGGGTTTTATTTTTAAATATTTGTCATAATTGTGTCTTTTATACATTTTTTGAATATCTTTAAAACCTGCTTGCGATAAACTTGCTTGTATTGTCTTACATAAAGCGAAAACTCTAAAAAGGAAAAAATAAAATGGCAGAAAATACTTATGATGCGATCGTTATCGGCAGTGGTATTTCCGGCGGCTGGGCCGCGAAAGAACTTACTGAAAAAGGATTAAAAACGATTATGCTTGAAAGAGGGCGGGATATTAAACACATTACCGATTATGTAAATGCCAATAAAAACCCGTGGGACTTTCCACATCGTGGCGGCAGAACACAGGAAATGATAAAAGATTACCCGGTTTTAAAAAGAGACTATCCTTTAAACGAAACCAACCTCGACTATTGGGTGAACGAAAAGGAGTGCCCGTACACCGAAACAAAACGTTTTGACTGGTATCGGGGGTATCATGTAGGCGGCCGTTCTTTAATGTGGGGCAGGCAAAGCTACCGCCACGGCGACCTGGATTTTGAAGCAAATGCAAAAGAAGGCGTGGGAGTAGACTGGCCTATCCGTTATAAAGATATTGCGCCCTGGTACAGTTATGCTGAAAAATTTGCCGGTATCAATGGTACCAGGGAAAATTATGCCCCCTTGCCTGACGGCGAATTTATGCCGGCCATCCCTTTTAATTGTGTAGAAAAAGACGTGGCCGACAGCATTAAAAAACACTATAATGGCACGCGCATTATGACCACCGGCCGTTCTGCAAATATTACACAACCGCTGCCCGGCCGTACCAATTGTCAGTATCGTAATAAATGCTGGTTAGGCTGTCCCTTTGGCGCCTATTTCAGCACTCAATCGTCTACTTTACCGGCGGCAGTGAAAACGGGTAATCTTACTTTAAGGCCCTACTCTATTGTTACAAAGATCCTTTACGATAAAGACACCCAAAAGGCAAAAGGTGTGGAAGTACTGGATGCAGAAACCAGTAAAACGTACGAGTTCTTTGCCAAGGTGGTATTTGTGTGCGCATCGGCAATGAATTCTACCTGGATATTATTTAATTCCGCTACCGATGTATGGCCGGGCGGCCTGGGCAGCAGCAGCGGTGAGCTGGGGCATAATCTTATGGATCACCATTTCCGTTGCGGTGCATCCGGCCGTGTAGAAGGATATGAAGATAAATACTATTTTGGCCGTAAACCCAATGGCATTTATATCCCGCGTTTCAGGAATGTGGGCAGCGATAAAAGAGATTACCTGCGCGGCTTTGGCTACCAGGGGGGCGCCAGCCGCCAGAACTGGCAAAGAACCATTGCAGAACTTGGAATTGGAGCAGCACTTAAAGATGCGCTAAGCGAACCGGGATCCTGGAGCATGGGACTCGGCGCATTTGGAGAAACCCTGCCTTATCACGAAAACAAGATAACACTTGATAAAACCGTTAAAGATAAATGGGGACTGCCTGTATTAAATGTAGATGCAGAAATAAAGGATAATGAAAAAAAGATGCGTGCAGACATGATGAACGATGCTGCAGAAATGCTTGAAGCAGCAGGCGTTAAAGATGTTAAGACCAACGACAGTGGGTATGGATTTGGCCAGGGCATACATGAAATGGGCACCGCCCGTATGGGGCGTGATCCTAAAACATCAGTATTAAATGGCAACAACCAGGTATGGGATTGTAAAAATGTATTTGTAACCGATGGTGCCTGTATGACAAGCGCGGCCTGTGTAAATCCATCGCTTACCTATATGGCGCTTACAGCCCGTGCAGTTGATTTTGCAGTAACTGAGTTAAAAAAAGGAAATCTTTAGCTGATGAAGAATAAATAACCGGATAATAAATCAGCTTTAAAAACTTAACTACGATACAGAAAATAGTTTACATTACAAGACGCACCCCGTCATCTGTCAACTATCATCTGTAAACTTAAAATAAATAATTATGAACAGAAGACAAGCAGTACAAAAAGTAGCACTTTTAGTGGGGGGGTCTGTGCTGGGAGCCGAGCTATTTATTCAAACAGGCTGCAAACCTGCTACTAAAAAAGAAGCTGCTGCTGCAGGAGCTGAAGTGCTGCCAGATTTTTTTACCAGGGACGAAATCGCTTATCTCGATGAGATCGGCGAAACCATTCTGCCCAGAACAGCTACTCCCGGTGCCAAAGATGCCAAAATCGGCGAGTTTATAAACGTAATGGTGCGCGATTGTTATACGCCGGAAGACCAGAAAGTGTTTAAAGAAGGGTTAGCTAAAATTGAAACACTGAGTAAAGAAAAATACAACAATGGTTTTATGCAACTGCAGCCCCAACAGCGGACAGCGTTATTAACAGCCCTTGATAAAGAAGCAAATGCATATACACAAACAGATGATTATAAATCGAAACAGGCAGCATTAGATAAAGAAGAAAGTGCAAAAGACGCTGTCGAAGAATCTAAAGGCAATTTTGGGTATTCCAAAGCAAGAATACCTAAACATTATTTCAGCATGATGAGGGAGCTTACATTGCTTGGTTTCTTTACATCGGAACCAGGCGCTACCAAAGCGCTGCGTTATGCAGCTGTTCCGGGCAAATACGATCCGTGCATACCTTACCAAAAAGGCGACAGAGGCTGGGCTACTTCGTAATTTCTCAACATTATATCAAACGGCTATTCAGAGCGGATAATGCTTTTTAAGGTATTGTCTATAACATCTAAATAGCCGTTCTCATTTTTATCAAGCCCCAGCTCCCAGAACATGATGCCGCCTAATTGGTTTTGCACGGCATAACGGGTTTTTTCGGCAATAGATTGCTTATCATCAAAAGTGGCAAATATCTTTTCGGCGCTGTTATATGCATAGTTGGCTTTGGCTGTGCTGTCGTAATAAAAAATAAATCCTCTTTCTGTGCTAACGATACTATCCAACCGGTTATAAGGAATGAAACTTTTAAATACACCTGCCTGGTATAAACCATTATTAATATTAGCAACCCCGTCCCAGGTTCTTCCATAAAAAGCAGCGCCGATGATCAGTTTGTTTCTTGGAACATGCATAGCATCCAGATAGCTTACCGCGTCATGAACCGACGCTTTTTGCTTCGTTGTGGAATAAAGCGATGTTAAATGTCCTGTTTGCGAACTTGCGCCATGCACCAGGTCATACGTCATCAGGTTTACATAGTTAACTATAGGCATCACTTTTTTCCAGTCAATTGATTTTTCCAGATAGGTGCTAAACCCACCTGCTGCAAAGGATATCTCCTGGTTCCTGCCTAATTTCTTCCGCAATGCTTTTACCAGCAGTGTAAAATGTTCCCTATCGGCCGGTGAATAGCGATGCCCCGGAAAGCCCTCGATAGCAGGATATTCCCAATCAAGATCAACGCCATCCGTATGAAAATATTCTTTCAGCCCGCGCACCGATCTTGCAAAAATTCTTCGCCCTTTGGGTGTTGCAAATACTTCCGAACAGCTGGCGCAGCCACCCCAGCCGCCCAATGATAATAAAACCTTTAATTTCGGATATTTCGATTTTAAAGAAACCAGCTTTTGTATCGTTAATGAATCTGCCGCCCTGCCAACAGACAGTTTATTTCCTTTCAGGTGGCAGAAGCTGTATATAATGTGTGTAAGCTTTTCAACAGGAAAACTATCAATCTTTGCAGCGCTGCCCCCATAATAGGCGATCACTCTGAAATCAGGTTTTGTTTCCTGGCAATTTGCAATTTGCATTACCACCAATAGTATTGTAAATAAAAGCAACACGGATTTCATACCTCTAAATATATTCATTAAAAAGGAATTTCAGTAGAGGTGGGCGCATAAATTATATAAGCTCTTTCAGCTTTTCTATTACTGTATCTATTTCCGCTTTTGTGTTGTATTTACTAAAAGAGAAGCGGATCGCCACTTTTTCAGGATCGCCGCTGATGGCGTTAATTACATGCGAGCCCTGGCTGGCGCCACTGCTGCAGGCGCTTCCTCCCGAAACGCAGATATTATTAATATCAAGATTGAATAACAGCATTTCAGATCTTCCTGTAAGTGGAAAGGATGCGTTCAGCACCGTGTATAAGGAGCTGCCGTTATAATCGCCATTAAATGTTACAACCGGTATTTCTTTTTGCAGCGCATTGATCATATACTCCTTTAAAGAGCGGATGTAAGCTGCATCTTTTTCATACCCTTCCATAGCCAGTTCTAATGCTTTGGCAAAGCCAACAATACCATAAATATTTTCCGTTCCGGCGCGCATATTCCGTTCCTGGCCGCCGCCATGTATCATAGGTTTAGCCTGCACGGCGCGGCTTACATATAAAATACCCGTACCTTTTGGCCCGTGAAACTTATGACCGGCCGCTGAAATAAAATCAACATGAATACGGCTAAGATCTATTGGATAATGACCAACCGTTTGCACGCAATCCGAGTGGAACAGGGCGTTATATTTTTTACATAATGCGCTTACCGCATTTATGGGTAACAAATTGCCTATTTCGTTATTGGCATGCATTAGCGTTACCAGGCATTTTTTTTCAACCGTTGCCAGTTGTTGTTCCAGATCGTGTAAATCGATATGCCCGTTTGGCAAAAGCGTTACAAAACCCGAAGTAATGTCTCCGGAAGTATGATGCGCTACGGTATGTAATACAGCATGGTG
This sequence comes from Niabella sp., assembly GCA_047606125.1. GTDB lineage: Bacteria > Bacteroidota > Bacteroidia > Chitinophagales > Chitinophagaceae > Niabella. Next base: position 13,776 of record JASGEW010000034.1, read on the forward strand.
TTCGATGGGGGAAGTAATAATGTGCTTACAGCCAAGATCGCGCACGGCAGCAAGAATGGCCGTGTTATTACTTTCGGTGCCGCCGCTGGTAAAGAAGATCTCGCCGGGATGAGCGCCCAATAATTTCGCCACTGTTTTGCGTGCGTTTTCCACGGCCAGGCGCGTTTCACGTCCGTACGAGTATATGGAAGAAGGATTGCCAAAATGTGTGGTCATATAAGGCAACATTGCGTCCAATACCTCTTTATCAAGGGCAGTTGTAGCCGCATTATCCAAATAAATTCTGTTCATAACAAAGCCATAGGGTAAATAGAACCTGCAAAGGTATAGTAAATAAATATACCAGCGTAATGCGATGGATTAATAGGTAACCCCTTTACGCGCCATGATTCTTTCCGGGTGGGTTAATGCTTCAAAACCGTACTGAAGGTATAAGCCATGCGCATCCTGTGTGGCCAGCATAAACCGGCGTACCTTAAGATCGTCGGCCAGATCGCAAAAGGCTTTTACCATTGCTTTAGACAGGCCTTTGCCGCGGTGACCCTTTAAAACAAATATATCCGCCAGATAGGCAAAAGTGGCCCGGTCGGTTATCATACGCCCAAAGCCTGTTAATACCCCGGTATGATCGTAAATGCCTAAACAAAGGGAATGATCGATAGAACGCTGCACGATATCGAAAGGGATACGCTGCGCCCAGTAGCTTTCTTCATGCAGGTATTTATAAACAGCCTCCGGCTGGATCTTTGATTTGTCGAAAGAAAACAAATAATCATTTACATAAAAATCAAAGGGTATGTTTTGTTGCATAATATTGTAAAATATAACTATTGATTAGACCCACAAAATCCTAAAACCTATACTTACAACCCATGACAAAAATCCTAGGCATAAGGCTATATTCAGTAAGATTAAACATATAATCAGATATACTACTATAATACAATGACCTATTATTAAAAGCGTTTCGTAATGTAGCCGATATACTTAATTTGTCTTTAATGAGATCGCCCCAAAAAGTCGCGTCCATAAAATATACAGGCTGCTGATTCTTACCAGACCACGTCCATTGCAATCGACTGGCATCCAGTTGTAAAAAGTATTTTTTATTTAACCTGTAGTCAGTTCGAACAGAAATGCTGGATGAGTGGCTTTCTGAAGTGTACGCCCCCTGAAATGTAGAAACCCGGTTCCGGATCATATAATATTGCATCTTTCCCACACAATTAAAAAAGCCATCAAAAGCAGTCATAAAAGCAAGCTGGTTGCCGAATATACGATTAATAACCCGCCTTTCTATATTGTTCAGGTAATTGATATGGGAACTATTGGTGAAGTTGCCATTTATCTTGATCGTGCTCGAAAGCGGACTTATAAACTGATCAAAACCGTACAATAAACCTAAGGTACGGGTCTGGTTGGGTCTCTGGAATTGAACTGATTGATTAATATCTAGCCTAATGGAAATACTATCAACAAAATTGTTTTGCTTATTTGTATAGAAAGCATTTATAAACCCTGAAAACAAATTATAGTTATCGTTATAGCGATATGCCAGGGAAACTTTATTCTCTTTTTGTAGCAGATAATTGTTGCTATACCGAGTTACTGTTCTATAATCCGAAAAAATAAAATTATCATAAAGATGCTTTGCATCAGGAAAATATCTGTTATACCTATAGCTTGCCGTTAATTTGCTTTTTGCCGACACGTTGTAGCGAAAAGAAATATCAGGTTTAATGAAAAAGTCTGCTGTTTTTATATTTAATTCGTAAACAGAATCCTTCAGCAAGGAAATATATTCAAATCCCATCCTGGCTGTCATTTCCAATTTTGTATTAAAATAGGTATTGTTTAAATCTGTTCTGAAAAAAAGCCGGTCATTCGTTACACTGACGTTATTACTGTAAACAGGATTTATTAATGAATTTTCACTATCAGTAACAGACCACACATTTTCCTTATACTGATCATAACCTGCATTATAAATAAGCCGGGCGTCTTTCCATTGAGTATAATATTTGGCTTGTCCGCCAACATATGAAACAGGATTATCAGAATTTTGATACAACTCATCGGATACCTGTTGAAAAACTGAAGTATAATCATAACCGGATACATTATAATTTTGACGCGCCCTTATCCGATATTGAGCGCCATCGATCACCAATGCATCATTGCTTTTTGTTTTCAGTGTATAATTCAAATGATTTTGATACGTTGTTGTTTGGCTGGACAGGTTTTGGCTGAACTCGTTCGAATTAAAGATAATATTAGCTGCTTCCCTGTGGTTCTGGCTTCTAATCATAAAATTATATTGCAACCTTGCTTTAGAGGAAAAGTTATAACTGGTGCTGAAATTACCTTCAATATCCACAGGCCGCAACTGCCAATTATTTTGTTCCTGGTATTCAAGCGTGTCGGTGTTGGTAAAATAGGTGTTCCGGGAGTTTTTAACATTTGTATTTTTATCACCGTAGACTGTCATATTGATTTTTGTGTTCAGTTGCTCCCCCCATTTATTCAACAGGTTGAGTGAAGCTGTTTTTGTCTGATTAAAAAGGCTTCTTTTGCGATCAATTAATGGCGCATCTGCGGGAGTAATATCAACAAATCTGGCTTGCTCATGCAAAGGATTATAGGCTAAAGCGAGAGTGGATCTGGGCAGCACTTCGGTATTGCTGATCAAATCAGGAGCATCGCCTATATTATTACCATTTACAATTGTATATGCTTTTGTGTTTTTAGATAATAGAATACTATTGGCCGAAACCCTGTACCGACTATCGCCCCCTCCTTCAAGCCCAATCTCGCTCAAAAAAGTTTTTTTGAACTGGTTTTTAAATGTAAGATTCAGCGCCACATCGCCTGTTTTTTCAATTCCCTTTAATAAAGGGTCATCAAGGTATTTATCTAATACCTGCACCTGTGATATGATTGCAGGCGAAAGATTCTTAGAAAGTAATGTGTAGTTTTGGTTCACAATATCATCCCCTTCAATAAGAATCTTTTGAATAGGCCTCCCATTAACACTTATTCGGCCATTTTCGCTAATACTGAATCCAGGCAAACGATTAAGCGCATCTTCCAAAGCACGCTCATTACCAATAGTGAAGGAAGAAAGGTTGTAAGATGTCGTATCGCCACTCACGTAAACCTTGGGTGTCGACCGCACTATTACTTCATCCAATTCTTTTATTTTCTCAATAAGTACTAAATCAAAAGATATTGTGGCAGCACCAGGTGCATTAATTATAATATATTTCTTAGTATACCCTAACGATGTGGCGGCCAGCCATACCGGAAAGTCGCCCGTATAAACAATTTTATAAAGCCCATTCTTATCAGTTTGAGCAAAAGCCAGTATTGAGGAATCTGTCAGGCTCTCCACTGATATAGTGGCGTATGGCAATGGCATTCCATTAGTTTTCTTCACGCTCCCACTTATCGTAATGATCTGAGAAACCCCGGAGCAATAAAGCAAAATGCCGATTAGTACTAAACCGATTTTTCGTCTCAAAGAAGCTTCCCCCCTATTAATTAATCTAATTCTTTTTCAAATCTCACAGGGCTTATCTTACCTATAGACATTTCTGTTTTTCCGTCTTTGGTCTTCTCTTCTATAAGTGCTTTGATCCGTTTCTGTGTATTTGCACTATGTTTATCCTGTAAGGTTCTAAAACTGGCATATCCTTTAATAGTTTGACCCGAAGAGGGCGGCTCAATTTTAGAGGATAATGAATTGATAAGGCTCACTGCGGTTGCCAGAAATTTAACTTCTCCATCCCCGCTAATGGCCTCTAAAATCAACCCGGGCAAGCCATTTAGTTTCCAGGGACCGTATGAGACCGGAATTTCATTAGTAAACCACACGGTATAATCTCTGCCATAAAAATGGGTATACGCATCCTGACATTTAAAATTACCTGCCTGCTTCGTTTGCTTACCTATTACCCAATGTGGTTTCTTTATAGAATCGGATACTATGAAAGCTTTGCTGGCAATCAGTTCCCGGCTGATTTGCTGGTTATCTTCAAAGTTGCTATATACACTTTTTCCTATTGATCCTGAAGTTACTGGTTTTTGTAAAAGCAACACCCGATTCCCGTTGTCATCTAATGTATCTTTATGAACACCTTTTATATGAGTCCCTTTATCGTAGGTAAAAAGGGTTTTGCCATTCTCAAACAGCAGTTCTCCGGTAAAATTCAAAGGTCTCGCATTTTTAAATTGACAGCTTATTTCATAAATAACTTTACCAACTTCCTTATTTTGAGCAAATACGGCGCCCTGCCACATAACCCATGCAAGTAAATATATATATATTCTCATGTTTATCGTAGTTATTATGTTCCCTGATAAAAAAGCCTGTAATCAATAGTTAGTCTAATTCTATTCCGGTATTTCGGAATCCTCTCCGCAATCCAGCGCGTCATAGAGGTCAACAATGGCCTGTGCTGCCTCTTCACAGGTTTCTGCTGTTGCTGTTACTGGTATTTCCTCTCCGTCGCACAGCAGGACTGATTGTGTGGTACACGTTTCAGGAAGTGCAATCAAATGATCCCAAGGCCCGGTTATACTATGTCCCCCTTTTTTTCTAAATCGATGTTGTAATAGTTTTTAGCTGTAACTATAGTTGGCTGGCTTTCGTTACCAACAGCGATAATTGATAAGATTAAAAAATTTTAAATAAAAAGTAGCTGTCTCATGTTATTAATTTTTTAAAAGTTTGATAATTATTACAGGCTTTATGCGTAAATATAAATAAAAAATTAAAATTCTGTAGGGATTTCTATATTTAGTTTCTTCCTGTATTTTCTGAACTTCTTCTTCGCTCCCGGCAGCCCTATGCCCGACTTAATACCTTCGAGCGATGTTTTAATAATGTAGTTAACCGGCGATTTGTCCTGCCAGCGCTCAAAAAACACCAGCGATCTTTTGCCCTGGTTATCCTTCCTGATAATAAGTGCCATTGCGATCCTGCTCAGCAGCTTATTCATAAAGGTTTGATGGGGCAGATCCTTTTTATTTAATAGCCCTACGTTAAGATCCTGATAATACATACGCGCACTACCGGTCATTGCGTTATTATCTCCGGAAGCTTCTACAATCATTCTGTTTAAATTTCCGCGAAAAACTTTAGCGCCCACCAGCGGTACCAACACTGTATTAAAACGGGTAAGGTCCATGGGGCCTGTTGTTAATCGCATGGCTATATAACCAGGCGTATCCGCATAAGACTGGCTTACATTAAGTGTGGTATATAAATGATCCAGCACGTTCGCGGCAGCTGTGATATAAATACTATCGGTATTTTTAATATTATAATTTTTGACATTACAGATCAAAGCATTCAGCTCTGACACAGATATGGCTCCCAAAGTATCTGTTTGCGGATTGATCTCCCAATAGGTCACATGCATGTTTTTAAGACGTATGCTGTCTATATCCAGGCTATTCTTTAGTTTCAGTAACATTTCTGCCGGCAATGGCTTATACTTTTTAGCAGTATCGGGCTGCGTTTTATCTTTAAATGTAAACAGGTCAATATCGTTCAGATCAATATGCCCGATACTTAAAATACTGTCGTTGCTGTATTTTTCCAGATCCACAGGGCCGCCAACGATCTTACCCGAATGTACCCGCAGATAATCTTCATTAAACGCTTTTGCAATCCTGTAATCTTCTACAGACTGATTGGGTGTAAGATTAAATGAGTCCACCCCCAATATACGGTTCTTTGCTGTAAAGCCATACCATTCCAGTTTATTTTTCCCCGTCAGGAAGCTGCCATTTGTAGCGTTGATGTGCAGGTTTTTACTACTGGTAATAATACTGCCGATATTGTTGACATACCTGGAGTTAAGTGTAATGTTGCGCACATCACCTTTATCCAGCTCCAGTACCGCATTGTTTTTACCCAGGCTGTCAAAATACAATTTATCAAGCGACAGGATATTTACATTTGTTTGCCAGTCGATCTTATGCTCCCCGTTCTTTTTCACCAAAACATCATTGAATTCCAGGTTCAGCTTATTATCATTTGTAGCGTACTTCTTATTCTTTGCACTTATAAATTCAAAATTTGTCAGGAACACTTTAATCTGGTCAGCTTTTACAGGTATTTCCGGCGTTGACTTAAAGTTTGTAAGTTTTAAGAAACTATTAAATTTGGAGCCTTCCCAACTGATATAACTGGACGAATCATTTTTATTTTCAATTGCCAGGTGTATTTCTGGTCTTTGAAGCAGCGCCGAAGCCAGCTCCATACTTACCGGTTTCTTTTTCCCTGGCTGGGGATTTTCTTTTTTTCCAAGCCGTGCATCGATCACCGGGTCTGTAAGGATCAACCCGTTTAAAGTGAGGTTACCGCTTACAATTTCAGTAATATTAGGGATAATAGTGAGCGCAGGCACAATAGCAACAATGGAATCTACCTGGTTTATTTTTTGGATCTCAATATCTCTTAGTACACTATTATGCCTGTCGGTAATATCCATTTTTCTTACCGCAACCCGTGTATCATGGCCCAGCATTAAGAAGTTCTGGCCATCCAGGCTCAAACCCCTTATTTCAGGTTTATCTTTCCCGTTTTTTGCAAATTCCTTCAGGATAATATCATTAAAGCTACCGGTTATTTTATTTTGATTTACAGCTATATCCAGCCGGGTATTTAGACCATGAATATTTCTTAATACAAGAGAGGCATTTTTTTTATGTGTTTTTTTTGCTCTGTCTTTTGGCGCATTATCCACCTCCAGGGTAGCATTGCTACAATCTACACCATCGACAATGACACGCCGACCCGAACTGTCTAATACTACACTTCCAATATTAATATTATTAACGCCGGCATTCAAATGATTTGACCTGATGAGCAAACTCCCGGCAAGGATACCGCTCTTGTTTTCTGATAAACGAACATTATTCAACAGGGCAGTCAGGTCACCTTTTTTAAATGTCCCTTTATCAAAATTCAATGTTTTCACAGAGCGTTGTGCGCTTTTAATATGATCTGCATTTGTAAGCTCTTCCGCCCTTAAATCAAGGTTAGCATTTTCTAAATGTAAGGAAGCGCTTCTGCCAAACCTCAGTGTGATATCGCCCTGCTGTACTTCCAGGTTATTAAGATCCATCACATCATCTATATTATTGAGGATGGTAAATATGTTTTTGGATTTTTGTTTTTTTCTTTTTCCGCTGGTGGTGTAATCAACCAGCGGTTTATAAAAAGTTGCCCGTTCTGCAGCAAATGTATTGTTGTATAATAAAGACTCCCACGAAAGTCCGCTTATCTGGAAATTGGGCATTGACAGGCTTTTGACGGTGCGCCCTTTATCGAACTCCTTAAATGAAAATTCGCTCAAATTGATAACATCATCTTCAAAACCGATACTGTCGAAAGACACTTCGTAACGCCCGTCACGAATCAGGTTTTCCGAGTGATGAAGCGACATTACAAATTTGTTGAGGTTAATGGGCCGCTCTTTATCCTGCCGCACTACCAATCCATATATCTCAAAATTATTATTGGTTGATGAGAAAGTGCTTGTTTTCTTTTTTTTGATAGTGTTCACCGCTATATCAGCATGAGTAACCCCCACGTAACCCAGCCTTAAATCGCCCAGCAATTGCTGTACAAGGTCGTCTACTTTTTGGATCTTGGGTTTGTCTTTTGAATTCTTCGCTGTTTTCAGGTCGCTGTCGATATCTAAGAATATCTGGGGATTATTGCAATAAACGGAATCGGCAATAAGCGTTTCTCTGCTGTACAGGGAATCAAAGTTAATGTTGGTTAACGCCAGTTTATCAAAAAAGATCCGGAACGACGTTTTAGAGCTGTCGCCTTTTATTGCTCTTAAAGTACAACTGTCAAATTCCACCCGTTTATGCTGCAGGTTCACCCTGAAATTCTTAAAACTCAGAAAATGCCTGCCGCCGGGAAAGCTGATATTCTGATCTGAGGTTCTGATCGCTATATTGTCAGTAAAATTAAATTTCCGGTCTTCCCCCCTTCTGTTCGTTTTAGAGATATCGATCTTCAGATTCTCCAGCTGTACATAAATCCTGTTGACTATAAAAGGCGCTTCGGCCGGCTTGGTTCTGTCAATAAGAGAAAAACTGCCGTTGTCCAATGCAAATCTGCTTACCTGCAGTACGTTTATCGCATCAGTGATCGATTGGGTGATGCGGCCCATTTCCCGGGCCACAGAAAATTTATCGTCACCGTTCAGAGATTTTACAGAATCTTTATACGCCGCAGATTTTACGGCTTTCTCTTCAATCCTTGTAAAAACAATATTCGGATTATGAAGCCGTATTGAATCGATCAGGATCTGCTTTCGGAACAGGAGCGGCAAAAAACCACGGGCTTTAATAGTAATACGATCTGTATTGACTGAATACAATACCGGGGCCGTTGAATCTGTGCTGATGATCGAAGCAGTATCCAGCTCAATTTTATTTCTTATCCAGTTAAACTTAAAGTCAGATACTTTTAACCGGAGTTTCCCTTTGGACTGATTATATACGATTTGCTCAAGCGTGTCCTTGGCATGATCAATAAACCAGAAATTAAAGGCTATAATAATGGTTGCAATAATCCCCAGCAAAATAAGCGAACTCCGGTACGTTAGCCTTTTAAACCGAAGCCGTTTTAATTTTAACTCTCTTAAATTAATTTTTTTCTTCAAATGCGGGGGTTATAAGGTATCAATAATATCTAAAATACGCAAAAGGCCGGAATAAAAATCCGGCCTTTTGTCAAAGTAATAATAAATAGGGTTAGTTAATAGTACTTCCGTTTTCCACCTCAGCTGCTGTTGATACAAACTTCAACTGACCGTCTGCATTTTCTGCCATCAAAATCATGCCATTACTTTCAATACCCCGCATTTTACGGGGCGCAAGGTTGGCAACTACCACTACCTTTTTACCTGTAAGATCCTGGGGCGCAAAGTGTAACGCGATCCCCGATACAATTGTTCTTTTTTCAAAACCCAGATCAATCTCCAGTTTTAACAATTTATCTGCCTTTTCAACCTTTTCTGCGGAGAGAATCGTCCCTGCCCGCAAATCAATTTTGGCAAAATCATCAAACTGTATTATGGGCTTAAGGCTTGAGGCCTGAAGCTGAATGCTATCCGCATTCTTTTTTTCGTTTTTCGCTTCCGGCTTTCCGCCTTCTGCATCAGGCTTTACACTTCCGGCCTTAAGTTTATTAATTTGGGCGGCTATTTCTGCATCTTCAATTTTCCTGAACAGGATCTCCGGGGCGCGAAGCGTATAACCTACACTTAACAGGTTTATTTTACCCGCATTTTCCCAGTCCAGCATCTTATCAACCACTTTCATCATGTGCAGCATTTTTTGCGCCGTTGCCGGCAGGAAGGGATTAATCAGTATGGCAAGGTTGGCTGTTAATTGTAAACAAAGATGCAGACAGTTATCTATGCTTGTTTGCGCTGCTGCATCTTCTGTAAGTTTTTTAGCCACAATCCAGGGCTCCTTGTCCTGCATATATTTATTGCCTTTACGGCTCAGGTCGATCACTTCATACAGTGCATCCCTGAAACGATAGTTTTCCAGGGCGGTCTGCACTTTCGCTTTTGCAGCTTCAATATCCGCAATGATCCCTTTATCCTTTTCATCCAGCGCCTCGTTATGCAGTCGGGGCACTTTTCCTCCGCATAATTTATGCATCAGCACAAAAGTGCGGTTCACAAAATTGCCGAATATAGACGCCAGCTCGCTGTTATTCCTGTCCTGGAAATCTTTCCAGGTAAAATCATTGTCCTTTGTTTCAGGCGCATTGGCGCAAAGCACATACCGCAACACATCTTCACATCCGGGAAAATCTTTTATATATTCATGCACCCATACCGCCCAGTTGCGGCTGGTAGATACTTTATCGCCTTCAATATTCAGAAACTCGTTGGCAGGTACATTATCCGGCAGCACAAAATCGCCATGCGCTTTTAACATTGCCGGGAAGATGATACAGTGAAAAACAATATTATCCTTACCTATAAAATGCACCAGCTTGGTACCTGCCTCGCCGGCAGGCAGGTCTTCCGTACACCAGTAATCAGCCCAATCCTCAGTAAGTTCTTTTGTGGCTGAGATATAACCGATCGGCGCATCAAACCATACATACAAAACTTTCCCTTCTGCATCGGGCAGCGGTACCTTTATTCCCCAATTACTGTCGCGCGTCATGGCACGGCTTTGAAGCCCGTTATCCAGCCAGCTTTTGCATTGTCCGAATACATTATTTTTCCATTCGGTATGCTCTTCCAGGATCCATTTTTTCAAGAACGTCTCGTAGTTCTGTAAAGGAAAATACCAGTGCTTCGTTTTCTTTTTTACCGGCACGGCATCGCTTAAAGCGCTGCGCGGATTGATCAGCTGATCGGGAGATAAAGAGCTGCCACAGCGCTCACACTGATCTCCATAAGCATTTTCATTGCCACAAACCGGGCAGGTGCCGATGATATACCTGTCTGCTAAAAACGTATGGGTTTTTTCATCATAATACTGCTCGGTCTCTTTTTCTTCAAACAAACCGTCATCATATAGTTTTTTAAAAAAATCCGATGCCGTTTGGTGATGTACCGGGCTTGAGGTTCTTGAATAGATGTCAAAAGAAATACCCATCTGCGCAAAGCTGTGCTTTATCTGCTCATGGTATTTATCTACAATCTGTTGCGGAGACACGCCTTCTTTCATGGCGCGGATAGTGATTGGCACGCCATGCTCATCGCTGCCCCCAACAAATTTTACATCTTTCTTTTGTGCCCGCAGATAGCGTACATAAATATCTGCAGGTATATAACAACCGGCCAGATGCCCGATATGTATGGGGCCGTTTGCATACGGTAAAGCTGCAGTTACCAACACTCGCTTAAAATCGCTCATAACCTTCCTTAAAACTTTTAATTAGCCTGCAAAAATAACTATTATTGACCAAGCAGGCGCATATCTGTTGGGCTTTGCTTGCATCGCACACTTCAATTAAGTTTACTGGTCAAACCGGGACGGTCAGACCAGTGTTGGTGCTAAGAAGCGTCTTCGCTTCACTTGTCTATCAGTACTTCACGGTCGTCAGATGACTTTATAGTATTCTTTAATAATACTTCTTTAAAGACTAATCCTGGGAATTGTTCTACTTTCTGTCTTAGGCTTATAATGCGTAAAAATTTCATCGAGTCGGCTGCCGAGGCTTTGGCAGCCCAAAAAATAACGCTTTGATCTAATATCAATAATGTAAAGGCGACCTGCTGGTATGCCGCAAACGAACAACACGTATTTCGTGCTTCATAATGCGGTAAGATACTCTAAATTTGAATCTCTCGAAAGCCCGCCAGGTTCCATCATTATTCTTTTTGTATTTGTCGGGCGGATATATTTCCGGGTGCTTAGACAACGCAATTAGTTATATCAATTAGTTGATCCCGAACTTTAGCCGCACTTTTGGGAGAATCCTGATAAATATATTCATAGGCCTTTAAAAGTTCTGTCATGGCCCGTTTACTCCAAACGGTTACCATTTTTCTGCCTGCTTTTTCAGGTCGGCAGCACTAATAAAATGCCCCTGCTCAATTTCCTCATTCCCTGCCTCCAAGTCTTTATTATATTCTTCTAATGTTTGCGGAGCTTCTTTAGCAGTGTATCCGGTACCCATCAATTTAAGGGTATGCAACAACCACTCTTTTTTAGATGTATCTCTAATATTATCAAAGTCAATGATTAATTCCATGTTCGTTATTTGAAAGGGTTACTTAAAATATTTTTCAACCAATATCATTTCTTTCTCACCTTTAACAAATTTACATTAATTTTCTTGTTCATAAATTACACAAATCTTTTTGGGAGAAAAGTCAGCAACAACGGGACGGTCAGGCCAGTGTTGGCGCTAAGAAGCGTCTTCGCTTCGTTTGCTTATATTGCCGTCCCGGAGCGAACATTAAAAACATATTCTGCATATTAACTTCCTATCTTAGCACTTATGAACCGAAAAAATTTCATCGCTTCAGCAACAGCAGCATTAGCGGCTATCCCTTTTTCTAAAACTGAGGCTACCCCTGCCACTCCCTTTCCGGGTGGAGAGGGAGCCGCGCCTCCCTACCTGAAACCCGGCGACATGATCGGTATTACCTCGCCGGCAGGTTATATTACGAGGGAAGAAATTATCCCCGCAGCAACCTTAATGCAGCAGTGGGGCTTTAAAATACGTGTGGGTTATACAATTGGTCAGCGCGATCATACTTTTGGCGGTACGGACGAGCAACGCCTGAGCGATCTTCAGCAAATGCTGGATGACCCGCAAATTAAAGCAATTATGTGCGCAAGGGGCGGATATGGAAGTGTAAGAATTATAGATGGTTTAAACTGGACTACATTTAAAGCGCACCCTAAATGGATCATTGGCTTTAGCGATATCACCGTTTTACATACTCATATTCAAAAAAATTTAGGGATTGCTACCATTCATTCCAAAATGTGTAATAGCTTCCCGGAGGTGTGGGATACCGCCGATCCCTTACAAAAAGACACGATTATTTCTATTCAAAAAGCTTTAAGCGGTGAAAAAATGACATACACGGCCCCCTACAGCAATTACAACAAAACGGGTAAAGCCAGAGGTGTTTTAGTGGGTGGAAATTTAAAAACGCTTGAAAGCCTGGCCGGGTCAACATCAGATATTTATACCGATGGTAAAATATTATTTGTGGAAGACACCGGTGAATATCTTTACAGTATCGACCGTATGTTCTGGAACCTGAAGCGCAGCGGCAAGTTAGATAAGCTGGCAGGATTGATAGTGGGCGGTCTTAAATACAAACAGGATGATCCCGGAGAGTATTTCGGGCATACGCCTTATGAGATTATTTCAGAAAAAATAAAAGGCTACAATTACCCCGTTTGTTTTGATTTTCCCGTAGGACATCAGGTAGATAATTTTGCTTTGAAATGCGGTGTTGTGCATGAGCTGAATGTAGCGCAGGAAGGAACAACTTTGGTAAGCGGGGAGTAGGGGATGGGAAGTAGAGGAGTGGGGTGCGATGATTCTACCCGTTATCTAACATCTGATATCTGAAGTCTAATATTTAATATCTTTATATGATCATAAAAACGCCCCCCTATCTTAAACCTGGCGATACCATTGGTATTGTTTGCCCTTCCGGATATATGGCATTTGAAAAAGCAGCAGAATGTGTGCGTGTATTACAGGAAGAATGGGGCTATAAAGTAAAGGTAGGCAGCACGCTCGGCAGCAAATCAGCAACCTATTTTTCGGGCACTGATGAAGAACGGCTGAACGATTTTCAGCAAATGCTGGACGATGATGCCGTGCAGGCTGTTTTATGTGGCCGGGGCGGTTATGGTATGGGAAGGATTATTGATAAGATCAGTTTTAAAAAATTTAAAAAAAATCCCAAGTGGGTAATAGGATTCAGCGATATTACCATTTTTCATTGTTACCTGTATGCCAATTATTATATATCATCGCTGCACGCCCCAATGGCAGCAGCCTTTAATGATGGCGGTTATCTGAATCAATACGTACAATCTCTAAAAGATGCCCTGGAAGGCAAATGGGCAAGGTATAGCAGCGAAGGTCACGAGCTTGACCGGCACGGAGAAGCCATCGGCGAACTGGTGGGAGGCAATCTTTCGTTATTAGTAAACACTATTGGCACCGACGCAGAGATAAAAACAAAAGGACGTATACTCTTTATTGAAGATATCGGTGAGCAGAAGTATGCCATTGACAGAATGATCTTTCAGTTAAAACGAAGTGGTAAATTAGATAAACTGGCAGGAATGATTGTGGGAGGCCTCTCCGAAATTAAGGATACTGACAGACCTTTTGGTGAGGATATTCACCAGATCATTTACAATGCGGTAAAAGAGTATAAATATCCTGTTTGTTTTGATTTTCCGGTCAGCCATGAAAAAGAAAATTATGCTTTAAAGATAGGAGTAGGATATAAATTAAAAGTGGGAACCAAAAAAGTTACATTAGAAGAATAAAAAAATCCCCAGCATTGAATATGTTGGGGACTTCATCAAAAACCATTAACCATTAAACCTTATCCTATGAAAATTCACTTCGAAATTACAATAAAACCCGAATTTTAGCAAACGATTGTTTATAAAAAAAATGAAATTTCACATTTTTTTATATTTTAAATTCGATGGCCTCCGTGCAGATAAGCCCTGTGATTAATGTTAATGCCTGTTATTTAACGCCTTTCAGGCTCATTATGGTGGTGATCAGATTTTTCAGATTTGTGAGGTCCGTTTCTATGGGGGTCCCTTCCAATAAAACAGGAACTCATAGTTAATAAAGTTGCAAAAGCAATTACGATAGTAGCTATATTACTTTTTAAAAGAAATCTCATATTTATATTTTTTTTGTATTACTTGTACGCTGCAATTTATACAATTATGAATAAAACAGGCAGGTTTATTTTTTTAAATGGATAAGGAGCCTGCAGCGCTAACCAAAACAGGCTTAATAATTATAAGGTCCGCCACCCCAACGCCGGTTCCCGTGGCGGCCGTAGTCAAAATGATCATGCGGATGGTGCCTGTGATAACCATACCCGTAAGGTCTTTCCCAAACATAACAGGAGCTTATGCTTATCAGCACAAACAAGGCCATTAGTAACAGACCGGTATTTTTAAATATACTTTTCATACTAAAAGATTTACAGGTATGATGTTTTTAAAACCCGGAAAGTTGAATCTTTTCTTTAAAAAAATGTTAAAGAGCGCCCTAAAATGAAAACAGCGGATTTAAGCAACAAAGCGGACTTCATAAAATAATGTTTTCTTTGAAGCTGCAATAAATACGCCATTTCCGAAAAATAAGCCAGGCTATTCCGCTCCAATATGGCAGGTATACCCAAACCCGTGTTAATTAAAAAGTATAGCGTGCCGATACACCTACATTCGGATAAAACGTATCATAATATTCGTAAGCCTCTATGATATTAATTGTTGGGCGGATATCGGCAGAAACAGCAAGAGGTATTTTGCTAAACTTGTAATCGGCCCCGCCGGTTGGAAATAAACCAAGATTGATACCTCGATAGTCTTTATTACCTGAAAAAGAGTTAGCAATAACCAGGCCTCCGCCTACAAACCATTTCAGGCCGGGTACAGGTTTAATATCAAAATGATGTTGATAAGCGCCCGAAACAGAAACATTTACCCAATCGTTTCCAACACTGTAGGGATGGACACCCAGGTTGAACTCCAATGCTCCCGGTTCGGTAATAAAAACTTTATATGCGGCTGAAACAACGTCATAATATCCACTTCCCAAACGCAAACCAACTGATTGTCTGTAGTTGCTTTGAGCGAAAATACCTGTAACAATAAAAAGCAAGGCTACTGTAAATACCAATTTCATTCGTATATATTTTATTTTTGAGTTGGTTGAATGGGAATGCCATTATATACTTTTCCCTCCCCCTTTGGCGGACAAGTTATGTGAAAAACATTTACATCGGCGTTTCATGTGGATTTTGTTTTTTATGCAAAACAGAAGTATAGCATTTTGTAAAAGAAAAAGAGCTGCAACACGGTTACAGCTCTTAGTTACTCTGAATATTACTTTATAAAGCTTTTTCTTAAAAATCTTTATTATAATCATTGCGCTCACGATAACCGCCGCCATAGCCGCCACCGCTTTTTCTGTAACCGCCGCCACCGCTGTTACCGTAACTTTTCTTTTTGTAACCGCCGCCGCTGTTACCGCCTTCTTTAGGCCGGCTTTCGTTTACAACAATGTTTCTGCCGTCAATTTCAGTTCCATTTAAGGCAGTTATTGCGGCCTGCGCTTCATCATCATTAGCCATTTCAACAAATCCGAAGCCTTTGCTCCGGTTAGTAAATTTGTCTAATACAATTTTGGCAGAAGAAACCTCACCATGTGAGCTAAATAAATCTTGCAAATCCTGGTCTTTTAAATTCCAGCTTAGGTTGCCTACGTAAATGTTCATTTTGTTTTTGTTTATTTAAAAAGTAAAAGTGAAAAAACAGTACGTAAGACCAATGAACATATACATAATCATGGGAACTTCATTACTGAATAAACACCGAATGTTTCACAAATATAATGTAAAACGATTGTTAGTACAATTAAATTTGTGCTATTTAATGCAGAAAGCGTCCCATACCTGCAGGACATTTTCTGAAGTTTTATCATCGAAAAGTTGAATTATTCGGCAACTACCTCAAAATCAAGCGCTGTCGAGTGGCCGTTACCAAAATCGATAGTAGCTTTATGAGTTCCCAATTCTTTAACTTCATCAACAATGCTGATTTTTTTACGGTCAATTTCGTAACCTTTTTGCTCACGGATAGCCCGGCTGATCTGTAAATTGGTTACGCTTCCGAAAATTTTACCGGATGTACCTGTTTTAGCGCCAATTTTAAGAGGAGCGGCTTTCAATTTGCCGATCACATCGTTGATCGTAGCCAGCAACGCCACTTCTTTTTTCCTGGCCTGCTTTAAGCGCTCTTCTAATTGTTTTTTATTTCCGGCGCTGTTTTCAACGGCTAATTTACGCGGTAATAAAAAATTACGTGCATAGCCATTTTTTACATTTACCACTTCATTTGTCGCACCCAGGTTGTCTACATCCTGAATCAAAATTACTTCCATTGTTATATTGCCTGCCCACCGCAGGCGGGTTTTTAGTTCCCTTTTGCCCAATCTATGATTGTGACTGTCTCTCGCCAGAGGCGAGATTAGGGAAGGTTACTAATTGAGTGAATAGTGAATGGATAATAGTCAATTTTAAATTCACCATTCACTACTCACCATTGACTATTTTAAAAGATCTGTTACGTAAGGTAAAAGGGCCATTTGGCGCGCTTTTTTTACAGCGTCAGAAACCTTGCGCTGAAATTTCAGGCTATTGCCTGTTAAACGGCGCGGCAGCAATTTACCCTGTTCGTTAAGAAACTTTTTAAGGAACTCTACGTCTTTATAATCCACGTAGCGGATGCCATATTTTTTAAAGCGGCAAAACTTTTTTACACGTTTGTCGCTTTTAATAGCGGTGAGGTATTTAATTTCATTCTTTGCCATAATATTAAGCCTCCACTGCTTTTTCGGTTCCTGTTTTTACGCCACTGGCTTTTTTTGCATTATACTCCACGGCGTATTTATCGAGTTTAGTGCAAAGATGACGAAGTACATTCTCGTCGCGAAGAAGCTGAATCTTTAGCTTCTCATTGAAGTCGGATGGCGCAGTATATTCCAATACCCAGTATAAACCAGTGGTTTTTTTCTGGATAGGATACGCCAGTGATTTCAGTCCCCAGGGATTTTCGTGAATGATTGAGCCGCCTGCTTCAGTTACCAGATTGGCAAACTTTTTTTGAGCAGCTTTAAACTCATCTTCGCTTAAAACCGGGGTAAAAATCACCATCAATTCATAATTGTTCATTACCCTTGAAATTTGATTAAAAAAATAAAACACACCCTTAGCTTTTGCTAAAGGGCTGCAAAAATAGGCTTTTAATTGTAAAAACTGGTGATTTTTATTAGAGAACTTGCTTAAACTATTTTAATCCCTCCTTAATATCTTCCATTAACCTGTAGGCAATATTGTTAGCTTTGCTTTCGAAATCGCTTTCAGAATAAATACGGATGATGGGTTCGGTATTGGAAGTACGCAGGTGTACCCAATCTTCATCAAATTCTATTTTCAGCCCGTCCTCGTCATTAATCGGTTGTTTGGCGTATTTCTTTTTTATTTTATCGAAAACAGACTTAACATCGGTACTATTATCCAGCTCGATCTTGTTTTTGCTGATAAAGTAGTCCGGGTATCCGTTCCTGAGCGATTTAATACTCCCTTTCTGATCAGCAAGATGGCTAAGGAATAAAGCTATTCCGATCAATGCATCGCGGCCATAATGAAAATCGGGAACGATGATCCCTCCGTTACCTTCTCCGCCAATTACAGCATTTACGGCTTTCATCTTTTTAACCACGTTCACCTCTCCTACTGCTGAAGGGTAGTATTCACCCCCTCTTTTTATGGTCATTTCCTTAAGTGCTTTGGTGCTGCTCATATTACTAACCGCATTTCCTTTGCGATGCGACAAAATATAATCTGCAACAGCCACCAGCGTATACTCTTCGCCAAACATGCTGCCATCCTCACATACAAAGCAAAGCCTGTCCACATCAGGATCAACGGCAATACCCAGATCGGCCTTTTCCTTCACAACGGTATTGCTCAGCCCGGTAAGATGATGGGGTAATGGTTCGGGATTATGCGCAAAATTGCCGGTTACCTCTTTATTTAACACAATAATATCCTGCACACCTAATGCATTTAATAATGCCGGAACAAAGGTGGCGCCTGTAGAATTGATCGCATCTACCACTACCTTAAAATTTTTAGCGGCGATCGTTTCTTTATTTACAAGAGGATAGTTTACAATTGCCTCAATATGCTTTTGCATATAAGTATCGTTATTAGTGATCCTGCCCAGTTTATCAACGCCGGCAAATTCGAAATTTTCCGCATCAGCCAGCAATAACAATTCCTGACCTGTTTCTGCGGATATAAACTCCCCTTTTTCATTCAGCAATTTCAAAGCATTCCACTCCCTGGGGTTGTGGCTTGCTGTAAGAATAATACCTCCGCTTGCTTTTTCCAAAGGAACAGCAAATTCAACCGTAGGCGTAGTGCTTAATCCTAAATCCACCACATCTATTCCTAATGCTGAAAGCGTTGAAAGAACAAGGCCGTTCACCATCGTTCCGCTGATGCGGCCATCTCTTCCAACGACCACTTTTACACGTTTTTCATTTCCGGTGTTCTTTTTTAAAATGGTGCCATAAGCAGCAGTGAATTTCACTACATCTACCGGGGACAGGGTTTCGCCAGGTTTTCCCCCAATGGTTCCGCGTATACCGGAAATACTTTTTATTAAAGACATGAATCAGAATATTTTTAATCGGCTGCCATAAAAGCAGGTGCAAATTTAAGCGGCTGGTCTGTATTAACGGCTGTTGTGGAAAACATTAATCGTTAAAACTAAAATCAGCGCCGCTTATTATTGATCAGTAAATATTGCGCCGTCTGGTAAAAAGCATTGGCCAGCTGATCTGATTTCTTTTTAACAGAGTCGAGCCGGGTGGCAGGGTACCGTGCAGATTCTTCGCGCAGGGGCACCAGTTCCGTTTCAGTAAAATCAAGGTTCTTTGTATAAAAAAAATCATTGGTCAGCAGGCCAATTTTACTTGCTGCATTAGTTATAAAAGCCGCGTCAATTTTCTTGGCAGGATCTAAAAGGTCGCGGCCCAAAGTGGTATTTGTATAAGGTTTGGCTATCATACCGGCAATCGTTGGCAGCACATCAATCTGCGAAACAACCTCAGTCCTCTGCTGCGGCTCAAGCAAATAGGGCGCATAAAATAATAAAGGAATGTGCTCATCAGTTAATCTTTGCGTGGTCCATGCCGCAGGATAAACGGCTGTTGCATTTCCGGCAACACCATGGTCTCCTACAAAAACAAAAATAGTGTTGTGAAAATACAGTTCATGCCTGGCTGCTTCGATAAAGCTTTTAAAACAATAGTCAGCATATCTGAAGGCATTGTATTCATCCTGAGATTCAAAGCCATATTTGTCCAGTGTATCTTTTTCTCTGACCACCCTGGTGAAATTGCTGTCTGCAACTGGTATTGTATAGGGCCGGTGATTGTCGGAGGTTTGAATAATGGCAAAAAACGGGTGTTGCTCTTTTTTAAAAACATTGTTTGCGGCCCTGAAAAGATCTTTATCGCTGATGCCCCATACATTTAATCTTGGCGCCTTAATATTTGCTTCGATATGTATTTGCAGGTCATCGATATTTTTCAGTAACCCTTCAAAATTGTTGAATTGAGGATCTCCGCCTAAAAAATAATGGCGGCTGTACCCATCAAAGTTATTGATGATGGTATTTTGATTAATAGCTGAAGGGTTGCGGGTGGAAAACTTAAATAACTGTACATCCGGGATACCTGTGATAATGGCAAACAATCCCCTGGCTGTGGAAAAATGCGGAGCAAAACATCTTTCAAAAAAGATACCCTGCCGGGTAAGCGAATCGAAATAGGGCGTGGTATTTAAAGGATTGCCGCTCATTGAGCTTTTATACATACTGAACGATTCGCATATTACCAGTACAATATTGGGATTACTTTCAAAGGCCCCGCTGCGGGGAGCCGCAATTCTTTTAAAACTAAAGACATCTTTCTGAGGCAACTGCAAAAATGCAGCAATAGCCGGAAATACCCGCCTGGCCTGCTTTTCATTATATACCGGCTGGCGAAGACGCATAGTAGCAAAAAAATTTTGAAATGGATTTAATGCCAGATAGGTTTTAAAGCTGTCTTTTAAGGCGAAGGCATCCTTCCACCTGAGCGGCGAGCGGTGTATGCGCCCATAAGCAAATAAACCCAGTATTAAAGCAGCAATAATAAATGGTATTTTACGATGCGGGATGGACATCCCGTTGGTACTTGCGATCACCTGCCAGTGACTCTTATTTAATACCCATTTTACAGATATGATAGCACAAATCAGCCCGATAAAGATCCATACCAGCGGGTAGGTTTGCCAGATCATATTCAGTGAGATACCGGGATCTTCAACAAAGTTCATCGCTCCCGCATCCAGCCGGGTTTCGTTGTAAGAGAAACTCACAAAATCTGCGATAAAAAAAAACAACACCATAAACACAACAATTGCAAGGTATCCTGTCCACAACTTCTTGTTCCGCGCAGTATAGAAAGGAGAAAAAGAAGGTTTGATCCCGAGTAATATAACAGGCAACACTAAAAAAGATATCCATCGTAAATCATACTGTATGCCTAATAAAAAAGACGGAATACATTGCCTGAACGTTAAAGCTTCAGGCTTAAATGCAAAACAGGTTGCCAGCCTGAAGACAGAGAAAACCGCAAATAGTACTATCATGATATTCATTACCCATAAAATGGTCTTTGGTATTTGCAACCTCTTTAGCATTTCACAAACTTAATAATTTTTAACGCACTGAAGCGTTCGTTCAACCCTTTCAGGGTTGATTGAGCCTTTAAGAATGAATACGAATAGCACCCCTTTGGTGCTTATTCGTGTATTAGTGGCATTCATTAAATCACCGTTAAACAATTTATGCGCCCGCCCCGGGGTAAGGGGCTTAGCCCCGGCACATTTATAAAAAATGCTTTTCTTTGTTTATGTGTCGTGCCTACGGCACTCACCTCAAAATAAGAATTAGCCCGGGATCATCATAAGTGCATCAGTATCTTTATTTTTGCAGAACATGGTACATCCCTGTTACATCCCGCTTCCGGACTGGTTTGTAAATACAGACCACAAGCTTTTTGAACTGATTAACGTAAAATCTGCCAACGGGTTATTTGACAGCCTGCTGCCCTTATTCCGGAACCCGTTTATATGGGGACCGCTATATCTTTTTATAGTGGCATTTGCAGTTATGAACTTTAAAAAAAGCGGCTGGTGGTGGTTTGGCCTTGCAATTGCAACTGCTGCCTGCACCGATATGGTGGGAGCGCGCCTCTTTAAAGAAACTTTTGAGCGGTTAAGACCCTGCTCCGATCCGGAAATGCAGGGCCATGTGCGCATGGTTTTAGGAAGGTGCAGTGGCGGTTTTAGCTTCGTATCCAACCATGCGATCAACCATTTTGGCATTGCCGCTTTTGTGTACAGCACATTCAGGTCTTTTTTTAATTATTCGTGGGCCCTGTTTATCTGGGCGGCTTTAATAAGTTACGCACAAATATATGTAGGGGTTCATTACCCCTTTGACGTGCTGTTTGGCGCACTGTTCGGTATTATCATCGGAAGCTTAACCGGCAAGTTATTTAATAAAAAAATCGGATTTCCTATCTTCGATAAGTAATTTAATTATAAAAATTAATGGAAATATTCATAATAGCCTTATTGATCTTACTCAATGGACTATTTTCAATGGCTGAAATTGCCCTGGTGTCTGCCAGAAAAGCCAGACTGGAGGCGCAGGCCAATAAAGGTGATAAAAAAGCGGCAGACGCTTTGAAACTGGCAAATCATCCTGATCATTTTCTTTCTACTGTTCAAATCGGTATTACCCTGATCGGTATTTTAACAGGTATTTACTCCGGCGACAAAATAACAGGGGAGATACAGGTGTTCATCCAGAAATTTCCGGCCTTTGCACCGTATAGCAAAGGTATTGCCACTACTGTTGTAGTAATCCTGATCACTTATTTCTCGCTGGTGTTTGGAGAGCTGGTACCTAAGCGTATCGGACTGTCCGCTCCTGAACGCATTGCCAAACTTGTGGCGGCGCCTATGAGAATTGTAAGCTGGATTACCTTCCCGTTTATATGGTTACTGACAAAATCCAGCGGTCTGCTAACAAAGATATTCAATATCAGGAGCGATGACGGGCAGGTTACAGAAGAAGAGATAAAAGCCATCATTAATGAAGGTACCGAACAGGGCACTCTCGAAGAAACAGAACAGGAAATCATAGAACGCGTATTTCATTTAAGCGACCGCAATATTACGTCTTTAATGACGCACCGCAGTGATATTGTATGGTTCAGCGTAACCGATACCGAAGAAATGATCCGGGAGAAGATATTAAAAGATACGCATTCCATTTATCCTGTTTGCGACGGGGAGATCGACGACATAAAGGGTGTGATATCGCTAAAAGATATTTATACCAATAAAGATAATATCCAGTTTAAAGAATTGATGAAACCTGCGTTATTTGTACCCGAGAACAACACAGCTTTTAAAGTGATGGAAAAATTTAAGGAGTCGCAGCTGCACTCTTGCTTTATTGTGGATGAATACGGCAGTGTATTAGGTATGATCACGCTGAAAGATATACTGGAAGCCATTATTGGCGATATGCCACAGCAGGATGACGATGAATACGAAGTAATTGGAAGAGAAGACGGGAGTTACCTGGTAGACGGGCAGTTGCCCTTTTACGACTTTCTCTCCTATTTTGATAAAGCAGAATGGATGAATGAAGGCGAACAGGAATTTGATACCATCGCCGGGTTTATCCTGCATAAACTAAAACGGATTCCTTCAGTATCCGACAAGCTGGAGTGGAACGGGTTTGATTTTGAAATTATAGATATGGACGGGCACAGGATAGATAAAGTACTTGTAAATATAAGCGACGATCTCAGAAAGGAAATGGAAGCGTAAAATATACAGAACAGACACATTCGAATTATTCACTAAATATTCTGAATACCGAACTTGTTAAGGGCACCACCGATCTCTTTAGAGTAGGAACTGCCAGTGTTAAACCAACTTTCATTAAATAATCTCCACTTAATACTTTATCATCCTCAGGATAAATTGATTTGGTACCGGGAAAAAGGTTGATCTCCTTTACCCGATATTTTTTATTAGGATCCAGCCCCTGCAGCTTTACTTTAGCAAAAGTTTCCCTGGAATAACAGTTCAATATATAACTAAACAAAACTGCTTTATTTTTCGTGCTATCTATATACATCAATACGGCCCTATTCTCCTCATATGGAGAAATAAGCCGATATTGGTTCCCAAACCAGATAATATCACTCAAATCATTATAGACTTTTACCGCATTACGGCTAAATTCCAATTCTTTATCATCCAGATTATCTACCTTAAGGTCATATCCCAGCTTCCCCATCATAGCAACATCTGTCCTGAATTTTAAAGATTGGCTTCCCCATTCGGTAACGTGGCTTGACAGGGTTGAAGCCGGGAAAAATTGAGAAAATCCCCATTGAATATATACCCGCTCCAGTCCATCAGTATTATCACTAGGCCATAGTTCTGTAAAATACTTCAGACCTCCGTAATCTGTACGGCCGCCTCCCCCTGAACAAAGCATCATAGGCAAATGCCGGTATTTTCTCCGAATACGTTCCATTACTTTATAAAAGTTACGGGTATATTCAATAAAGAGTGCCGACTGATTTTCTTTCAAAAAGGGAGAATATGTATTGGTCATCGTACGATTACAATCCCACTTAATATAGGCCAACCCCGGATTTTTAGTTAACAATCCATCTACGATATTATAAATATAATCCTGTACTTTAGGATTGATAAGATCTAGTACTAATTGGTTTCGCCAATAGTGTTCATCCCGATTCGGAAGTTTCAATATCCAATCAGGATGTTTTTCATAAAGTTCGCTTCGGGGATTAACCATTTCCGGCTCCATCCATATACCAAATTTCAAACCTTTTTTATCCGCTTCCCTGATCAAATACCCGATACCACCCGGTAATTTCAGTTTATTTTCCTGCCAATCTCCCAAACCCGCACTATCATTATTTCTTGGATATTTATTACCAAACCATCCATCGTCAAGCAAAAAAACATCTATGCCCAGTTTCTTTCCTCCGTCAAAAAGGCCAACGAGAGTATCCTGGTTAAAATTAAACTTAGTTGCCTCCCAATTATTTAAAAGTGTAAATCTTGGTTTAGTCCCATCCCACACTCCGTATTTACGGGCCCACTGGTGCAGGTTTCGACTTGCCTGGCCACGGCCCGAATTAGAAAATGTGAATATAAATTCGGGGGTTTCAAAAATTTTATTGGGAAGTAGTGTATAGGTAGAAGCATAAGGGTTCATTCCTGATATTACCCTTAAAGAATTAAATTCGTCTATTTCGAACAGGAATTGCCAATTGCCGGACCATGCCAATGTGCCAGCAACAAGGTCTCCGCTGTTCTCCTGCGCGGGCTGGTCTATCGGGGGCGGAAGGTGCATAAAGTTTTTTCGAAACCACACTGCGCCCACTGTGTAAAACCTCTGTGGACTCTGTGGTAAAAGAAAAAAAGTGGCGAAAACTTTTATGGACCCTTTATTCTTCAATGGTTATCCTAAAGCCTAAAAGTGATTTTGCAGAAAGTTTATAGGTCTTGGCAATTTCAATTAAGGTGCTGAACTGAATATCAACTTCTCCGAGTTCAATTTTTCTGAGCTTGCTATTATCGAGTTCAGAGTTGTATGAAAAAGCGAGCAGGTTTTTTTCTTTCAATATCTCCTCCCGGTGCTTTTTTAAATACGCGCCAAATTCTTTTCTGATTTTTAAAACCCCTGTATTTGCCATTTCAAAAATAAAGTTGGCAAACACTTAAAAAAATATTTGGTCGAATTAGACCAAATATCTATATTAGTGTTGTAAAATTGATAATAGCTAAGCTATTCACTCAGAGTCTTACTAGCGGAACGTAGGAAATTTCACATTAGTACAGGACGATAAGTGAAAGGCTCGTACTTTTATGGTGCGAGCCCTCTTATCTGTACTATGGTCTCCTACGACCTCGCTGGTTGGTAAGTTGGGCTTCGCATCTTTTTCTTGCCAGAAAGACTCATCCAAACCAAAAACTCAGGATGAGCAAACCAATACCATACAAATTATTTTCTCATGCAATAGCATGCAGGTTGTTGTACGCCTGCAAACCAAAGAATCCTATATAATAAAGCTGCGTGGCGCCTTACTCTCCGGAAAGATCTCTCCCCGCGGCTATAAGGCCGCTCATCGAAATGACGCGAGGGAGTAAGGAGCAACGGCGCCGGGCGGCGGGCAAAGATTGTTCTCATGGGTCTTAGGCTCGCCCAACCCGGCTTTTTTAATTTGATTTTTTAATTTTTAATCCCTACAGTTCATGAAAACAACAACGCTGCTGAGCGTAATGGCAGGGTTATGCCTGCATGTAAGCGCACAGCAACCAATAAAACCCTTATATATCAATGAGCGGTTGCCCAATATCACGCTGAATCATATTGTAAATTATAAAGCGGTTACGGCCAGGTTGTCGGATATGCAATGCGATCATACCAAAATGGTTTTATTTGACTTCTGGTTAACCAGTTGCATTCCCTGTGTCCGCAGGCTCCCGCATTTGGATTCGCTACAACAGCAATTTGATGGCCGGTTACAGATCATTATGGTTACCAGGGAAGAGACTGAGGTAGTATCTGCCTTTCTTAAAAAATGGGAAGCAACACATACAAAAAAGTTTACCATACCTGTTGTAACAAAAGATACTCTTATCGAGCAATACTTCCGCCAGCAAACCAAGCCCAGCTATGCATGGCTGGCTACTGATAATGTATGCATGGCACAAACAGCCTCCACATTTATAACCGCGGAAATGATCGAAAACTGCCTTAACGTAATGGCGGATGAAGTTAACCACCGAGGCTATTTAAAAAATTCTAACCTCCAAAACAACATCAAAAGATGAACAAATATTTTCTATGGTACTGCCTGCTTACTATAGGCAGCGCCGCCCTGCAGGCACAGCCTGTAATAAAAGGCGTTATAACCGATGCTGCAACCGGCCAGCCAGTAGCAAATGCAACCATACGCCTGGCTAACCACCGTGCTGCAATTACTGCTACTGCACCCAATGGCAGTTTCAGAATTGTTTGCCCTGCGTTTCCGGATTCGTTAATCGTTACCCACATTGGATATGAGCCGTATTTTGTTACTGTTACAGCCCCTGTCTCATTGCAGTTAAGGTTGCAGCCTGTAAATACCGAACTGGAAACAGTAACCATTAACACGGGATATCAAAAGTTAAAGCCCAACGAAGTAAATGGTTCGTACGTAGTAATAGACAACAAAACACTCAACGAGCAAACAGGTACCAATATTTTACAGCGTTTGAACGGAGTTACTAACGGCCTTATTTTTAACTCAGGGAAGGTGGGCGCCAGTGGAGAGGATAATCCTATATCTATAAGGGGATTAAGCACCATTAACGGCCCCCTGGCCCCACTGATCATTGTAGATAATTTTCCTTACGAAGGCGAAATTGAAAATATTAACCCTGAGGATGTCCAGAATGTGACAGTACTCAAGGACGCGGCTGCCGCCAGCATTTGGGGTGCCAGGGCGGGTAACGGCGTTATTGTGATCACTACCAAAAAAGCAAAATATAATGACCGGCTCCGCGTAAACCTTAATACCAGTCTGCTGTTCACAAAGCCAGCAGACCTTTTTTATCAATCTCAAATGCCGGTGGCAGATTATCTTAAAACCGAAGCGTACCTGTTTAACAAAGGCTACTTTGACGAAACCATTAATGATACCTACAGTTTTCCGGCTTTATCACCCGTTGTGGAGATGTTGTTGAAGCACAGGGATGGTTTGGTAAGCACTGCAGATTCGACAGCTTTTATGGAGCAGCTCAGCACAATCGACACAAGACAGCAGTACAGCCGTTATTTTCAGCAAACAGGTATTACCCAGCAATATGCTTTAAGCGTCAGCGGGGGAAGTGGCATTTACGCCTGGCTGATGTCAGGTAGTTACAACCGTGTTATCAGTACTAATGCCGCTTCAGCCGATAAGAAAAATATCCATCTTAATAATCAGCTACACCCTATAAAAAACCTTACCATTACCGTGGATGCCTATTATACCAACAGCCAGTCGAAAACCGGCAAGCCGGACTTTGGCACCGTCTCAGAGATCAATGGCCGCTATATTCCTTACCTGAGCTATACAGATGAAAACGGCCAACCGGTGTCTATAGACCAGTACCGTAAAGCATACACCGATACCGCCGGTGGCGGAAGGTTACTAAGCTGGGACTACCTCCCATTGGAAGACTATAAGCACCGTTATACTGCCAGTGAAAGGCAGGAGTTGTTGGCAAGAATTGGCATCGATTATCATTTTAGCGGCAGCCTTTCAGCAAGTGTGCAATACCAGTACCAGAAACAATGGAGCAACAGTACTACTTTTTCCGATATAGAAAGTTTTTATACACGTGACTTAATTAACCGGTTTACGGTGCTGCCAGCCGATATATCTCAGCCTATAACTTACCCTATACCCTTAGGGTCAATAATTAATAAATTCACTTCGCCATTGGTTTCAAAAAACCTGAGAGGGCAACTGAATTTTTCACATACCTGGCATCAGCACCAGGTATCAGCTATTTTAGGCAGCGAGTTGCGCGACGCTGTTACGGGACCGTCGGATGGATTTACCGTATATGGCTACCAGGAAGACCCGTTATCGTACGTTGCGGTTGATTTTACCAGGGCTTACCCCACTATTATTACAGGCAGCTACCAATACCTGCCGGGAGGGGCGGGCATTGGGCCAAAAGAATTTACCCGCTTTGCGAGCTTTTATGCGAACGGCTCTTATGTATATAAAAGAAAATACAGTCTTAATGGAAGTTTAAGAAAAGATGCATCCAATCTTTTCGGCGTTTCCACCAACGACAAATGGAATCCGCTATGGTCATCCGGTATCGGGTGGAATCTTTCCAATGAAGATTTTTATCACTCTACAATACTTCCCTATTTAAAACTAAGAGTTACCTATGGCTACAGTGGTAACGTGGACGCACGTCGCACGCCATTGCCGATTAGTGCAGCATCAACTAACAGTATCACAGGTTTCCCCACGCAGCGGATCAGTGGGCTGAACAATCCTTCCTTACGTTGGGAAAAATCAAGGCAGGTGAACCTGGGCCTCGATTTTGAAACAAAAGGGAAAATAATCAGTGGCACCCTGGAGTATTATTTGAAAAAAGGTACCGATCTGTATGGAGAAACGCCTTATGACTACACTGCCTGGGGAAGAGATCAGTATATTATAGCCAATGTTGCAAATATGCAGGGAAGGGGTCTGGATGTAACAATTAATACTGTTAACCTTAACCGCGCTTTAAAATGGCGCACGTCAATTATATACAATTACAATAGTAGCAAAACCACGGCCTATTTTAGCGATGACTCCAATGACTTTTTTGATATCAACGATGGCTCCAAAATTTTCCCGGTAGTAGGTAAGCCCCTTTATTCCATTACAGCCTATAAGTGGGGTGGCTTAAATGCGAGCGGTGATCCCCAAGGATATTTGGAAGGGCAGCTAAGTACCGATTACTCATCTATTTACCAGAGCGCCAATACCGAAGGCCTTGCCAGCGGCAGCATTGAATTTATAGGGCCCGCCACACCGGTGCATTTTGGATCTGTGATCAATTACCTTGAATGGAAGGGCTTTAGCTTTTCTGCCAACCTAATGTTTAAAGCAGGATATTATTTTCTCAAAAGCTCCTTCACCTCTCTGGAGCTTATTACCGGCGGCACAGGCCACGGAGATTATACCCTGCGCTGGCAGCAACCGGGCGATGAGCTTAAAACAAATGTGCCGGCATTTGTGTACACTGATTATACACAGTTCCAGCAAAGGGATAATTTTTATATAAATGCAGCGCCCAATGTGGTCAAAGCGGATCATATCCGCCTGCATTATATTAACCTGGCGTATGATTTTGAATTAAAAACAAATGGCAGCACCCCTATAAAACTCCGGGTTTATGGCAACGCCGCCAACCTCGGCATTATATGGAGGGCCAATCGCTATGGGCTGGATCCGGATGCCGCCGCGGGCTACCCGGCTGCCAAGCAGTATACACTGGGCATCAGGGCCGACTTTTAAACTCTTCAAAACAAATTTTATGAACAAGCTCTTGTCAATATTTTTATCATTTATAGTTACTGTTTTTGTGAGCAATTTGATTTCCTGTAAAAAATTCCTGGACAAAAAAAACAGTAACCAGATCGTTACCCCCACTACTGTTGCCGACCTGCAGGCATTACTGGACGATGCAGACAGGACTATGAATACAGGAACTTCTCCTTCGTTTGGAGAAGCATCGGCAGACGATTACTTTGTACCGCCTGCAACGCTGGCTGCCCTTATCGGCCCCGCACCTTATGCATACAAAAGATTGCCTTACGATTACCGGTACCCCAACGACTGGTCGCTGGCCTACCAGCCGATTTATAATGCCAATTACTGCCTCGAAATGCTTCAAAAAAATGACCGTACGGCAACCAATGCTTCGCAGTGGGATAATGTATATGGGAGCGCTTTGTTTTTCAGGGCCTATTATTTCTTGCAACTATGCTGGATATATGCCAAAGCTTATGATGCGGCCACCGCTAAAGCGGATCCCGGCATTGTGTTAAGGCTTAGTTCAGATTTTAATGAGCCCTCGGTGAGGGCAAGTGTGGAAGAGTCCTATAACAAAATTATCAGTGATGTGAAAATATCCGTTGATTACCTGCCCGATCTGCCCTTGCATGTTTTCAGGCCCTCAAAGGCAGCGGCTTACGCGTTGCTTGCACGCACTTATCTCTCCATGCGCAATTATGACAGCGCCTATAAATTTGCGGATCTTTCCCAAGGTCTTCAATCAGCGCTGATGGATTATAACAGTGATGCAGATGTGGGTACGATAACGGCAAATTATCCCTTTAAAAAATTCAATAAAGAAACAATCTTTTACGTGGAAATGGGTACAGGCGGCGTTTATGGATTAGTAGCGCCCGCGAGATCGAGAGTGGATACGCTTTTATATCCGCAATACGAGGCTACAGATCTCAGAAAACAGGGCTTTTTTGTATTATCATCCGGATATTACCGGTACAAAGGCAGTTACTCGCAAAGCACAATTCCTTTTACCGGTCTGGCAACAGATGAAATACTGCTCATCAGGGCAGAGTGTGCTGCCCGTGAAGGAACTTCAGGAATGGCACAGGCTACAACAGACCTGAACCTTCTTTTAAAAAACAGGTATACGACAGCAGATTTTATACCTCTTAGTTTTAATAATGCCGACAGCTTATTAGACCGCCTACTGGTGGAAAGAAGGAAAGAGTTATATTTCAGAGGCACCAGGTGGAGCGATATTAAAAGGCTTAACAAGGAAGGCCGTAATATCGTATTAAGCAGGTCTGTAGATGGGGTATTGTATGAACTTCAACCCAATGCCAATTATTATGCACTGCCTATACCCGTAGATATTATCGAACAAACAGGAATTGAACAAAATGAACCATAAAAAAGGCTGGCTAAACATTGCCGGCCTTTTTAAGTGTTAAGGAATAATATTACTGACAGCTCCTGAAAGTGCAGGAGTACCGGTAATATTCTCTTTTAACGCTGACACATAATGATTAGAACTGGTAGCGCTTTGTGAGGCTTCTATGAGCACTCTTGAAGAAGGTTGACTGCCGTTAAGATAAAGCGATTCATTACCTGTAGGAACAGTAATTGAAAAAGAGCAAGCCGCGTCATCATCTTCCTGGACACAGGCATCTTCTGGATCAACCAGGCTCCAATTGCTTTGAGACTCTACCTGTGGCTCAGTATAAGTGCTTGGCTGGTATTTAAAAGTTAGCGTTGAAAAAAGCAAATTACTTTTCTTTGTTGGCTTATTTTCCCCGAATGCAAAGAACGCTATAGAAGATAGAACAAGGACCGTTACAGGCAACACAAATTTTATAGTCCGCAGACTTGTATGTCGGATAGGCATATTTATGGTCTTTTTTAGTTTTAAAAAAGATTACCTTAAAAAATTTTAATTTAATCAATCATTGGTCACCTTTTGGCAGGCCGGCCCAAAGCGTTCTGTATCGCTGATACGGAACGCTTTGTTTTTTATATTTTTTCACTCCATAGGCACTCAGTATTAAAAATGAACAATTGAATAAAAGATGTTGCTCCCAGGTAAGATGCCTGGTTACAGACCCACAACTTCATGGTATCTTACAAATGGGCTTCACCTTTCATCACGTTTTTTGAACACTGCTTAAAATATAACCTTTTTCAGCTTGCTGGCTTGAGATTTATGGACTTCTGTGGTTTAGAGCCTGCCCTTGTTAACTGGTTTTTCTTTCTTTAATTGCCAGTCCAAAGATAGTGTTGGAAAATGCCTGTATGGGTTGCAAAACGTTCAAAATGGTTAGCAAAACGTCTATTTTTTCCTGTAGTATAAAGGCGGTTTCCCAAAATAATTATGGAAGGCCCGCCCAAAGGTATGTTTGGAAGCAAACCCCAGCTTTCCGCTAATTTCTTTGATGCTGACAGTGGAATCACGGATCAGCACCATTGCTTCATCCATAATCATTTTTTGATAAAATGCCTTGGGCGCCAGGCCCGTTTCAGTTTTAAATGCATTAATCAATTTCGTACGGTTCATACAGGCCATACGTGCCAGCCTGGCAACGGTATATCTTTTTGACAAATCGGTCTCCATCATATCACACAGTTCCGGTATGCCTGGAATATTTTTTCTTACAGATGTTTTTTTATCCCGCTCGTCTTTGGCAAGGCAGAGGTGCAATAAAGGATATACAATGTCGCGCACATCGGCGATAGCACTTTGCTGATGTAATACCTGCAATAAGCGATCCAGCGTTTCTTTAAGTATAGGTGTGCAGGATTGCGGTTCTCTAAATACCCTCGCAGAAACAATATCATCAACACGCTCCTTTTTATTTTTAGCACCCGCTTTGGCCGTTTTAATTGCTTGTGATATAGGCGCTATTTTTTCCGGCATACTTCTTTCCAACCGGTCTAACATTTCGGGGTGGCAATGTATATCCAGCGTAGTTATGGGTTCGTTGCCTTCGAATTTCACTTTGGATTCAATGCGGGAAAAATAATAAAAATTATAGGTAAGTTCCCCGCAAAATACCGGGTGCAGGGGCTTTACAATATGCACCTTTTCGCTGTTTAACTGAAAGCAGCATTCAATTAAAGATATATCGCCGCTAACATAAAAAGTACAGGGCCGGCGGACGTCATAGTAACTACGCCATATATCAAAATGGTTGCCGGGTATATGCTGAAATATCATGCATCCCCAATCGCCATAAAGGGTATAACAGTAGGCGCCCCGGATATACAAAGAATGCGTTGGTGGCAACTGCCTGCGGCCCCAGTTTAAAGCTCCGGCATCGGGACTGGAAAAATGCAGCAGCTTGTGTATGGGCAAATACCTTTCAAAATTCCGGTACATGGTAAGGGCTTTAAATTTTGAAATTCCATTTCTCCCACAACCTGTAAAGCACCTGTAAATTTAACCTGTAAAAAAGACTTACCTGTGCCAAATTTTGGAGATACCCCCTGGAACACTGCTTAAAGGCTTTGGAAAGGCTATACAAATTTAAAATACCAGGGCCCGCGGCTGTTATACTATTTATTAGTGGCGCACCGTAAAAAGCAAAAACATTTCAGTAAAAACTTAAGGTCCCCAACCTTGTTAATTTTTTAAATTTGTGTTTTACAATTGAAAGCATTGAAGAACAGGTACGACATAAAGGAATTTCTTGAATATACCAATATAAGCGGCTTTAAGAATAATCATATTCACCTGGTGGAATACCATAAGCAAAAGGATATGAGAAGAAAATCGGCTCCCATTGAGCTTGATTTTTATCTTCTGGCAATTAAGCTGAACTATGACAAAGACAAAAATTTTGGGCAGACAATATTCGACCAGGCGGATGCCTTTGTCTATCTCGATCAGCCGGGAGATGTTCTTCAATGGGATGTAGCACATCAGATCACGGGGTACCATATCCTTATTGATTCCGGACTGTTCAGAAAAATTGCCAAACAATACAGTTTCACCTATTATAATAACCACGAAGCACTCTTTATAACCAAAGAGGAGGAGAAAATAATTACGGACCTTTTTAAAAAAGCACTCAAAGAATTTGATGGCAATGAGCATTTCTCAAAAGACATTGTTATATCCTATGCTTCGCTTATCCTGTCCTATATCCAAAAGTTCTACAGCAGGCAGTTTGATACAAGGGAGGAATTATATAACAATACCGTAGCTGATTTTTACAAGGGCCTCGAAGCGTATTATGACGATGAGCAGAATGCCCTAAAAATACCTTCGGTTTCTTATTTTTCGGAGAAAGCTAATTTGTCTTCCAATTATTTTGGCGATCTTATTAAGCACTATACCGGGCGCTCGCCGCAGGAACATATCCATCAACTCCTCATCCAGGTAGCAAAAAACAAACTAAGAACAACCTCTTTAACCATTAGCGAAATTGCCTATAGCCTTGGGTTTGAATATCCTTCCTACTTCGCTACCTTTTTCAAAAAAGAAACGGGTATTTCCCCAAGCGTTTTCCGGAATCAGTAAATAGTTAAAGTCTTCCCGTAATTACTTTAAGGATAGCGCCTTAAAGCCAAAATACCTTTGTACTGTTCAAATAACTTTTAAAGATAAACGGCAATGAAAGCAGTAAAATTCAAAAACAGAAACTGGGAGGTAGCAGGTATTTTGCAATTCCCGAAAGACTTTGATGAAACTAAAAAATATCCGGCAATTGTTTGTGCGCACCCTATAAGCAGTTGCAAAGAGCAAACAGCCGGGAATATCTATGGTAAGGCCTTAGCAGCAGCCGGGTTTATTACTTTGGCATTTGACGCGTCTAACCAGGGCGAAAGCGGTGGTGAAGTAAGATTTTTAGAAGATCCCGCAACCCGTGTAGAAGATTTCCGTTGTGCAGCAGACTTTCTGACAACTTTAGCGTATGTAGACGAAGAAAAAATTGGTGTTTTGGGTGTTTGCGGCGGCGGTGGATATGCAGCTAATGCCGCGATGACCGAAAGGAGATTTAAAGCTGTAGTAATGGTTGTTGGTGCCAATTACGGGCGTTTGTTGCGTGAGGGAGATTTTTCCGCAGATGCGGCTATAAAAACGTTGGAAGGGATTGCAAAGCTGCGTACGGCGCAGGCAAAAGGAGCGGATGCTGCAATAACCGTTTACAGGCCTGCCTCCCAGGAAGATAGAAAAGCTGCCGGCATGAACGATATCGACATTGTAGAAGCAGTGGATTACTATCAGACACCAAGAGGACAACATCCAAACTCCCCAAATCATTTGCGTGTGGATAGCCTGGATAAAGCGATGGCTTTTGATGCTTTTCATTTGGCGGAACTATTACTTACCCAGCCGCTTCACATAGTTGTAGGCGATAAGG
The DNA here is from genome assembly GCA_047606125.1 of Niabella sp. Classification (GTDB taxonomy): domain Bacteria; phylum Bacteroidota; class Bacteroidia; order Chitinophagales; family Chitinophagaceae; genus Niabella. The sequence continues at coordinate 48,669 of JASGEW010000034.1, forward strand.
TAGGTGCCTTTGGTTCGTATAGAGACGGATTTGAATTGTTTAACAAAGCTGCCTCAAAGCAAAAGAGCATCCAGGTTGTTCCGGGAGCAAGCCATTATAATCTGTACGATACTCCTGAGTACACGTCCAAAGCATTGGAGCAGATCATTCCGTTCTTTAACAAACATCTTATGTAATTGTTTTTCAGCAATCAAAGAATGTCAGGCGAAAGTCCATAAAACAAGCTCTTGCACCGTTTTTAAATACAGAACCTTTCTTAGTTTGAGCAAATCCATGTTGCCATAAAACACCGAAAATGACAAGCAACAATAGCAAGATGCGCTCTTTAGGATTTGTAGTTCTGTGTGAGTAGGTACCGATTATTCAGTTTATTGTTATTCATTTTTATTCTGATAATTTTCCTTTTTAGTAATTGTCCGGGTGTTTAATTCATCAATAGCGAAAGGCGGTGCAAGTACCTTGTGTACTTTTTCAACTATTATTTCATTTTGTAAGTTGAGGCTTGCGGATAGAAACTTCAAATGCGGAATCGCCCCGGGTAATGCCCCCTTATCATGGAAGAACTCGATGTCGTGAGCAGTTAATGCCATCATTGCAGAGAGGTCGCAACCATTATAGACATTCCAGAACATGCTATCGGCTAATGTTGCAGCTTGCATAAGACCTTGTTCGTCATGCTGCGCCTGGACGCCCAGTGCAGCAAATAATATAACAGTCAATAAAAATAAACGGGTCATCAATTTATAATTTTAAAACTGAAAACGACCTAACCGGAAATGAAGATAATTTTTATCATCATGAAGCGATCGGGGTTTCCGGTCAGCGGCTATTTTTCGGGTATTAAACGACGATACGGCCGGCAAACGGATTTACCCTGAGCAAATCCGCGATCCGGATCCTCACGGGTTTACAGCCCCGCATCTGTTTAACTAAAAAAGAATACCTTGCAGTATGACCAGTCTCTATCTTACTTCTCTTAATTCCGGCAGTAATGGTAACTGTTATTATATCGGCAGTGATGAGGAGGCGGTATTGATAGATGCGGGTTTATCCTGCCGGGAAACCGAGAAAAGAATGTACCGGCTGGGCCTCGCGATGAAGAAAGTAAAAGCCATATTCATATCCCATGAACATAGCGACCATATCAAAGGAGTCGAAGTACTGTCCCGTAAACATCAGCTTCCCGTGTACATCTCTTCTGGCACGCTGCGTGAGGCAGGCCTTAAACTGGACCCGGGCCTGATTCGGCCACTGACCGCTGGAATACCCGTTAATATTGGTGCCCTTGTGGTCAACGCTTTCCTTAAACATCACGACGCTGCAGATCCGCACAGCTTTACCGTAGAAAATGCGCATACCTGTATCGGTATCTTTACCGATATTGGAAAGGTCTGTGAAAATGTCAGTACTCATTTCAAAAAATGCCATGCGGCTTTTCTGGAAACCAATTACGATGAAATTTTGCTGGAAACCGGCCGGTATCCCCATCACCTTAAAAAGAGGATCCGGGGTGGCCGGGGACATTTATCCAACAAACAGGCGCTTGATCTTTTTCTTTCCTGTAGACCCCATTATATGAGCCACCTGCTGCTCTCCCATCTTTCTGCCGACAACAACAACCCGGACCTGGTCCGTGATCTTTTTCACGGGCAGGCGGCGGCAACCCATATTGTGGTCGCTTCGAGGTATGAAGAAACGCCGGTGTACAACGTTTCGGGGGCTAAAACCTGGTGCCCTGATACGTCAATGCCAATGGGACAACTCGCGTTGTTTTAATAACCTTCCGCAATAAGCACATCAGGCAAATGTTTTACTATTTATCGTTATCATTCAGCTCAAATACCTCCCTGAATTTTTTCTGCATGTTATCAATTTCTTCATCACTTAATTTCGCAAAACGTTCCCGCCGCCTTTTTGGGAAGATGCCATTATTCTGATGTAAAAATGTGATCATTAAATTCAAATCTTTATCCGGCATATCAACAATGTTTTGTAATACCCGTTTTGCTTCATCATACCGTTGTATGAACTGTAGTTCATCTGGCATATCGTGTTCTAATGTAGCGTGTATCGTTTGTGCCAGGTAGATGCACTGGTCTGTGAGATCCGGGTAGCGAAAATAGTTTTCTACTTTTTCTTCATTTGTTACCAGTAGTTCACCCAGGTCATTCATGTCATACCGGATGCGCTGCATAAGTGGCTTTGAATATTTCTCAAGTACATTATCATATTCACGCATATTGCTCAGCATGTGTGCAGACACCGGAATGATAAGGCCCTGCGGAACGGCACCGTCGTGCACCAGGATATCATGGATCAGGAAACGATGCAATCGTCCATTACCGTCTTCAAAAGGATGTATAAATACAAAACCAAAAGCGATTATAGCGGCCCTGACCTCTGGGTAGATACCCGATGTTTTCGTTGCTGTATCTCCAAGTCCATTCATCAGTGAATAAACAAATGAAGGTGGTGGACATACATAATGAACCAGTTGCTGGCTGTGGGGCAATGACTGGCCGATATAGTTCTGAAAATCCCGGAATGTACGGTCGGCAAAACGGCTGTCTACAATTGAATTCTGTAACTGAACCAACCGCTGTTCCTCAAGAAAGCGATTGTCAGGTTCGGTACCGGCAGTTGTCAATAAACTGATGAACTTCTCTATTCTATCAGGAGATGGACTCTCCCGCTCAATTTCATAAGAAGAACGGGTTTCTTTATTATAAAGGTAATTAACAGCTCTGCGGAAGGTAGCCTCGGAAATGCTGCGTTTTAGTTGTTCTATCTGGCCGGGAATGCTCTGGTTTAATAATTCAACTAATGTGCGCGTTTTCCTGACCACCGGGCAAAAGGACCGGGAGCCTAATAAATTGTCATTAATATGCCAACGTGTATTTTTAATGGTATTACCGGTAATGTACTTTTCCGCATCCAACAGATCAACATAGTTTCCTGTGATTGGAGTAGCAATAACAAGCTGCCTGCCAGTTAAAAATTCATACAAATAACCGATACGCCTTGTATACCTTCCTGACGGAGATGATTCGATATAAGCAATCAAATCCGCCACCGGCAATTTTTCAAAAACTGCGCTTAGAAAATCCAGATTAATATCATCATACTTCAATGAAAACTCCAGGTGCAACAGGGGCGTGTCCCGGGCAGGTGTATAGCGGGCGGTGTATACCTGTTCCACACAACCCCGGGAAGTTAGTTCAATAGACTCCGGGCTTCCAATATAGGAACTATGCGTAAGTATATAATCAGACAACTCATAATGCTCTTTTAGCCACTGGCTGCCTGCAGGACGGTCAGACATTTTTTCCTTATTTTCTGTAAAAGTATTAAAATAAATGAAAAATAATTAAAATAAATATATTTTACAGAAAAACAATTAAAATGAAGCCACAACTAAGATAATTAGTTTAAAAGTAGTAAGCCAGCCATAAATAAATTAAGTACAGTAATAAAACGATTAGAAAATGGCAATTTCATAGTAAAATGTTTTTTTTTAAGCTTCGCGACCATTTAAACCAATCGCTCTTCCAACGCATGCCTCCAAAGGACAAATCCCTTTTGCTCATCTGAATAATCATGCAATACCCGGCTGAAATTTTCCGGCGGCGAAGTTAAAAATCCCTGCCGGCCTAAGCTGGTCACTCGTAAGCGGCAAATACTTTTTATCAGCATAGTTTTGAAAGGTACCGCCTTTCATTTTATGTACCCTGTATCGATAAGGATCATATAAATAAGCAGGCATATAGCCGCTTTTGGCTTCCTTGCCTGAGTTGGATGGTATTTCCCAACGGGTTGCAAATACATCTTCACGGCCATTAAAAAGGGAACGGAATAATGCAATTTTATTGATCTCCTGCTCAGACAAAACAATAGCTTTCTTTATAAAGATAAATATTGTAGGTTTTATAGTTGATACGAGACGCTAATCATTTTATTTTATATGCAAATACGTATAGTTTTAATGTTTTAGGCCAAATTATATCTAAAAGCATAGAATTCACCGCCAGTTAGTAAAAAGCAAGAAGTAAAGACCACCAAATTCATACCGGAACAGGGAAAAGGGTTTGCTTTTACCAATACCTGGTACCCGTTGGGGAAACTGATTATTATATTGATCTGTTGTTTTACCACACCCGCCTTAAATGCTACGTGGTTATTGAGCGGCTGGATACAGCCCGGATTGCTTTACAGCACTATCTGGATAAGTTGGACCAGGTTTATATCACCAATCCTAAATTGAGGGATTCGGTAATTGCAAAAGAGCAGCAAAATAAAAGAAATTTAGAGTTGCTATTAGAAGCATCCCTTAAGACAAAAGAAGCCGAAAGGCTTAAATCTGAAGCCCGAAAGCTACGAAATGCAGCAAGACATTAGTTTTTCCGATGTCAATGATTCGGTCTATAAAGCCGGTATTTGAAGGTGTACTCCTCCGTTTTTACAGGGAATTGATTTTTACCCTGAATTCTGACAGGCAGTAAATAATATAATTGGTTAGCGGTTGTTGTAATTGTCGTATATCGTCGCGTTTATAACTTATTATCTACTCTTTTTTATCGAAAAGGGCACTACTATTCTCAATTTCTTCAACTAATTATAATATTTGTTGATTTAGGAGCGCAAATAAATTTTAACAATAAGCGATATTAGTGTGACCAACTTTTTTTACATTTGGTACAGTTTTAGTGTCATGTTTGTGTCATTTATATTAGTTTAAAAATACTTGCCATGGCTAAATCTAAATCTACTCCGGCCAAAAATTTGAAAGCTGTCGACCTGGCTGCATACACAACAGATCCCGGTAATAAATTGATGACTACCGATCAGGGTTTAAAGATCAATGACGACCACAATTCTCTGAAATCAGCGGAACGCGGCGGTGCATTGCTGGAGGATTTTATACTGCGTGAAAAAATCACCCATTTTGATCATGAGCGCATACCGGAGCGTATTGTACACGCACGGGGCAGTGGCGCGCACGGGACATTTAAACTGACAAAATCGTTAAAGCAATATACGAAGGCAAAGTTTTTGACGGATACTAATAATGAAACACCGGTATTCGTTCGTTTTTCTACCGTAGCCGGATCGCGCGGTTCTACTGATCTTGCGCGCGATGTGAGAGGGTTTGCGGTAAAGTTTTATACCTCCGAAGGGAACTATGATTTAGTAGGCAATAATATTCCGGTATTTTTTATCCAGGATGCCATGAAGTTTCCGGATTTGATTCATGCGGTAAAACCAGAACCGGATAATGAAATTCCACAGGCGGCGTCTGCTCACGATACCTTTTGGGATTTTATTTCCCTGATGCCCGAAAGTACCCACATGATCATGTGGGCAATGAGTGACCGCGCTATTCCCCGTAGCCTCCGCATGATGGAAGGCTTTGGGGTACATACCTTCCGGTTGATCAATGAAAACGGCCAGGCGCATTTTGTGAAATTCCATTGGAAACCGGCACTTGGCGTTCATTCAGTAGCCTGGGATGAAGCGCAGAAAATTTCAGGAAAGGATCCTGATTTTCACCGACGGGATTTGTGGGAGGCGATTGAGGAAGGAAATTATCCGCAGTGGGATTTAGGTGTACAAATTATTCCTGAAAAAGATGAGCACAAATATGACTTTGATTTATTAGATCCTACCAAGCTGGTGCCCGAAGAGTTAGTACCGGTTCAAATCGTGGGTAGAATGACACTCAATAGAAACCCTGATAATTTCTTTGCGGAAACAGAACAGGTTATGTTCAGCCCGGCTCATCTCGTACCAGGTATAGATTTTAGTAATGACCCTTTATTACAGGGGCGTTTATTTTCCTATACAGATACACAATTATCACGTTTGGGAAGTCCTAATTTTCATCAGATCCCAATTAATCAATCGGTCAATACGATTTATAATAACCAGCGGGATGCGCACATGCAAATGCAGATCAATAAAGGGAAAGTAGCGTATTCTCCAAGTAGTATTGAAGGTGGTTGTCCTTTCCTTGCTAAGGCTGCGGAAGGTGGATTTACCAGCTATGCCGAGCGGATTGATGCCCGTAAGATAAGAGGGAGAAGCAAAAGTTTTCTGGATCATTTCAGCCAGGCTATTCTTTTCTACAATAGTCAAAGTATTGCAGAGCAACAGCATATTAAGGATGCATTTAGTTTTGAATTGTCCAAAGTCACTATTCCGGAAATCAGGCAACGCATGGTAAATACTCTTACCAATGTCAATACGGAACTGGCACAATATGTGGCTGGTAAATTGGGTTTGCCGGTTCCCTCAAAAATGGCACAGGTAATCAATGGCGCTGTACCGGCCGATGGTAAACAACAGGATTATAATCCAATTAAAAAAAAACCTCCTGTCGAAAAATCAGCATCATTAAGTATGGCTGGCTCAAAACCGGGAAATATTGCCACCAGGTGTATTGCCATCCTTATTGCAGATGGAGTAAATGCTGCTATTATCCGGGATCTGCAGAAGGCTGTGGCTGCAAAAGGCGCAAAAGTAAAGCTGATTGCCCCAACATTGGGCGCTGTAACTTCTATAGAGGGAAAGCAAGTGGTTCCGGACGAAACCTTGTTCAATACAGCTTCGGTACTCTTTGATGCAGTGTATATTGCCGGGGGTGAAAAGTCTGTAAAATCATTGATGGCGGAGCCGGATGCCATTCATTTTGTAAATGAGCAGTTTCGCCATTGCAAAGCGATAGGCGCAGATAAGGATGCCCAGCTGTTTATTGAAAAAACGTATATCGATAAGGAAGACGGTGTTGTTATTAATGGAAATATTCAACAGTTTCTGAAAGCTGTAGGCCAGCACCGTTTTTGGGAAAGAGAAACGAAACGAAAAGTACCTGCTTAAATTTGACAATCTATACAATGAGTTTATTTAACCTTAAAACTTCAATTTATGGCTAAGAAAGCATCAGTTAAAAAAGTGCCTGCAAAAAAAGACGCTGCTGAAGAACTTCAGGATTTTTTTGTGGACGGACTGAAAGACATCTATTGGGCAGAAAAAGCATTAGTAAAAACATTACCTAAAATGCAGAAAAATGCTTCTTCGCCCAAATTAAAAACAGCGATTGGTGATCATTTGAAAGAAACGCAAGGTCAGGTTTCCAGGCTTGAAAAAGTGTTTCAATCAATTGGGAAAAAAGCGCAAGCTGCGAAATGCGATGCAATGGACGGGCTTTTGAAAGAAGGGGATAGTATCTTAAAGGAGACCCAGCCAGGGCCTGTAAGAGACGCAGGCATTATTGCTGCCTGCCAGAAAGTAGAGCATTATGAAATAGCCACATATGGCACCCTTGCTACCTTCGCCAGCCAGTTGGGACATAAAGATGCTGCTATGTTATTAAAGGAAACATTGACGCAGGAGAAAAATTGTGATTCTCTGTTATCTAAATTAGCTAAGTCGGAAGTAAATCTCAATGCAAAGTAATGAAGGTTACCCCCTTTATTCTATTTGACAAATCAGTAGTAATACAGTTCTAATACTAAGGCTTGCCGGTACCTGTATTTCATGTAAAAAATTTTAGCAGGTATCGGTAATTTTTATAAATTTATTTACTAATATTATTAGTAATTTTTATGCTAAAAACATTAGTTATATAATAGTGCTGCAGTCTTCAAATATAGATATACAGCATTCGTTGGCAAAAGTACCCGTATATAAATTGATTGTAAGTGTCGGGGTATAATTTGTGATTGTAAAATAGTGCAACGCTTTGGACAGAATAGAAGATAAATTAAAAATACTGGCAGATGCGGCTAAATATGATGTGAGTTGCAGCTCCAGCGGTAGTAAGCGTAAAAATAATGGAGGTATCGGGAATGCCTCTCCCTCAGGCATTTGTCATACTTATACAGAAGACGGGCGCTGTGTATCTTTATTAAAAATCCTGCTCACCAATCATTGTATTTATGATTGCGCCTTTTGTGTAAGCAGGAAAAGCAATGATGTAAAGCGAGCCGCGTTTACCGTGGATGAAGTGGTAAGCCTCACCATGAATTTTTACCGGAGAAATTATATTGAAGGCTTATTCTTAAGCTCGGGCATTTTTAAAAATGCAGATTATACAATGGAGCGGTTAATGCGTATTGTTAAAAAATTACGTGTAGAAGAGCCGGATATCCTGTGTAAGCGGCTGCAGGCCGAAGTCATCCAGTATAATGAGTGATTGCCGTTCAAGATGATTGAGTAGCTTGATGTAAGAGCCATCTAATTTCGAGAGGGTTACTTTTTCAATCAGGCGGTTCATATTCAGGTAGGCGGTTTTGTATCCCTGCAGACAGGCCTGGTGGCCTAAAGCGCAGGCCAGAAAAGATTTACCACATCCGGTACTACCGGTGATGAGTATATTTTCGGCTTGTTGTAAATACCGTCCTTCAGCCAACAGGGCCAGTTGCTGCCTGGTGATATTGCGCGCAGCGCTGTATTCTACCTGTTCTATGGTTGCTGCAAGACGCAGTTTGGCAAGTTTCAGATAACAGGCTGTTTTTTCATTAGCCCGGTGCAATGTTTCGGCGTCAAGCAGATGAGCCATTAGTTCATGCGTCTCTAACTGTTGATTAAGCGGTAATTCCAGTTGTGATTTGTAGGCATGATACAGGCCATGTAAACGTAATTGCTGCATTTGTTCAAGTGTTTGTGTTGTATTCATTGTTTAAAATTTGATGACTTGTTTATTGATAATAATCTTTGCCACGGATATTGTCGTGACTGGGTATTGAAGGTTGTTCACCGGTAAATAATGCTCCCTGTTTATCCATCCCTTTTTCCAGGATCGTTTTAATCAGGGTATAATTAATCCTTGAACCCTGTAAAGCCCTGATGCAGGCAGCTTCCAGTCTCGGGGCGCCATATTTGTTTTGAAGCATCAGCATACCAAAACAGGATTTATAGTTCTGTTCCATGTAGATGCTGTTTTCGAGTATCAGCGTAGCTGCCTTACAGGTGGCTTCACCGATGCGGCCCGCCATTTTCAGCAGGTCTTCCTGGTTAAAGCCTTTTATTTGTTGCATACGCCGGTGATGCGGCGGCATGTGCTCTTCGAGTGTTGTGTAGGAACTATTATTTTTTTTGCGTGGATGAAAAGCAATGCGTTGCCCTTCGAGGTATATCTCTATGCTATTAGCGTCATAAAGCACTTTTACCTTCTTGCCAACGTACTGGTAAGGCACACTGTAATAGCGGTGGTCTTCCGTAAGTTGAATATGATAGTTGCGTTGTACGGTGAGTTGTACCGATTTTTTAGGGCAGAAGGGCGCTGGCGGAAGCGGCTTAAGTACAGCCTTTTCTTTTTGGTCAAAAAAATACCGCCTGCCGTAGGGCGTGTTTTTATAGGGCTTCTCATTGAGTACGGACAACTGCTCACGCAGTGCGGCGTTAGGGCCTCAAGAGAAGTAAAACAATGGTTGCGCAGCGGGGCATAAATATGCCGGTATACAATATTTACGGCGCGTTCCACCATGGCCTTATCGCGCGGTGAATAGGGGCGCGTAGCGCTGAAGGTAGTGCCATAATGATCGCTGAGCTGCATACAGATGTCTGTAAAATCGGGCTCATAACGATCGCAGCGTTTTACAGCCGCCTTCAGGTTATCACATAAAATAGTAGCCGGTACACCACCATAAAACTTCAGCATGGCGTTGATCGCTTGAGTAAAATCCGCTGTTTGCTGCGTATGCACGGCTTCACAAAAGATAAGACCGCTGAAAGGGAGTATAGCTACAAACACCTGGCAATGTATTTGTTCACCGGTGCTCGTATCAATATAGTGCTGCTTCTTACCGGCAAAGTCGATCATAATCATATCCGCGGGATCATACTCCAGGTGCATGGAAAGATCCCGATTCTTCAGGTATTGTTCCAGATGGTAACAATACCTGCTGTAACTATAGCCGTCCGGGTGCCCGGCGAGGTATTCTTTCCATAAGAGCTGGCGTGTAACACCGGTTTTTGACAGTTCTGTACTGGCCGATGTAAGATGCAACGTTAATTGCCGGAGCCGTTCAGCATCCAGTTCCGCTAAATCGCTGCCATAGGCGTTTAAAGCCAAATCATTGTCAGCAGCGGCATCCATTGTCCCTAACCGGGCTATATACTTGCGAACGCTATTGCGGCTAATGCCGGTGCGGCGAACAATCTCACGAATGCCAACACCTTGCCGGTGAAGTTGAAAAATCTGTTTTACCTGTTCCATTGTTATTGGTTGTTGAGCCATACGACTTAAAAAATTTAAGCCGCAAATAGACATCAACTCCTGAAGGCTTAGCAATAATAACAATCATCGGGGGTGGGTCAACATAAACAAGAATGGTGGGTGAGCATGCTCAGGAATATACACAATTCCACGCAATATTGAGCTGCAAAGGGAAAACTTACTCCTTTGATCAGTTAAAATCATACGCCCTGGAAATTATGGATAGCCTGGGTTATGATAAAACGCCAATAGCCATGTATGGTCATAGCGATACAGATAACCTGCACTTGCATATTGTTACAACGAGGATTGGTCCCGATGGAAAAAAGATCCCCTACCATTTTGAAGGGAAACGAGCCAATGACGCTGTCGCTCAAATATTAAATACGGACAAGAGGCAACAATTTACGGATGCTATATTGCTGATGTAATCGTAGTAACTGTTTTATCTTACTCATTGTCGTTATTTTTCCTGCCATGTTTTGTTTATTCTGTTTGCACGAATAAACAACTGACAAAAAGCTGGTAATGAAAATGAGTTCAGGTG
>JASGEW010000035.1:0-34991 GCA_047606125.1 Niabella sp.
CTAAAGAGAAAATCAACGTGTCAAAAAATCCAAATGTTATTCGCTTTTTAACTTACCTTTCGTAATTAGTAATCTTTAATCATAATTACTGAATTGTGCTATTGCTTCCAAACTTTCAAAGAGCTTTATTCAATGTGATAATTAGCTAATATGCCAATATGCTCACTGAATGCTTGCTGATAACCATGGCTGCGAACCATCAGACCTGTCTGTCATTATCAAATCTATTAAGAACTAATCAACCACATAACCCCTACTCCCCTAACCGTTGATACCAGCAGGTTCGAAACACCTCTGCGCTTCCAACACCCTATCTTTTTTTGTGACTTCCTGAAAAAATTAACGACTCCCGTAACCGCCGACTCTTATTTGGGACCGCAAAAGTATAACCTTTTTAATAACCACCAAATTTATTTTCTAAGGATCCTTCTGAAGAACTAATCCGCTTTTTTAGGCGGACTGCAAAGATATAACTAACTTTTGATATTCAGCTAAAAAGCGGAAATTATTTTTGAGTTTATTTTGCAATAATACTTAATAATAATTGCTGAATTAGAAGGGATAAGCGGAATACAAAACCACTTTTATTTGTATTCATTATTCTGATTTATTTGCCTTTTTTTAAAGACATTTTTCAGAGAACTATTGCTGTTTTTTCAAACGCGGATGCAAATATACGATGTTTTTTCAAACTGCCAACTTTTTTTAGAAGTTATTTTTTTGTCAGCCCTTTAAAAGAGATATAGATAGCATTCCGTTTCTGCTATTAAAAGATTATCCAGTATACGAAACCGACATCAATATTAATCCATGTGCCGGCGTATCGAAAAAGGCTTTGGTACAATCCCGGGACTTAATGATCTGCTCAAACTGACTGATCGATATTGTTTGACGTCCCACTTTAAGCATAGTTGCAGTAAGCGCCCGCACCATACCCCGCAGAAAGCGGTTGGCCGTTACCCGGTAGATCAGCTGGTCATTATGGCGAAGCCACTCACTTTGCAGTATAGAGCAATCAAACGTTTTTACCTGGGTATTACGTTTGGAAAAACTGGTAAAATCAGTATAGACTTTTATAATAGCTGCAGCCTGATTAAGTTTATCGAAATCTAATGTGTAAGGATAATAATATGCCCTGTCGGACAGAAAAGGATTTTTGTACTGGTAAACATGATAATGATAGGTTCTGCTGATGGCGTCAAATCTGCAATGGGCATTGTTGTCCATTTGCTTTACGCTTATAATTACAATATCATCGGGCAAAATAGCATTGAGATTGTAAATCCATTTTTGCTGAAATGCTTCAGGCCAGTCGAAATGAAAGAAGTTCTGCAAAGCGTGTACGCCCGCATCGGTGCGGGAAGAGCCGGTAAAGCCCCTCCCCGGCCGGCCCTGGAAGGAAGGGATCTCTTTGAAAAAGATTTGAAAAGATTTTTCAATTTCACCCTGAATGGTGCGTGCATTTTGCTGTACCTGGAAACCACTGTACCGTGTGCCTTTATATGATACTTCTAAAAAATACCGCAAGTGCAAGTAACTTTATTGACCTATTAAGGTATTGAATTTATCCTGATAAAAAGTATCTTTTATTTCTGAGCCTAAGGAGGCAAAATTTTCTTTATCTGAAACATGCTGATAGGCCGCCTGATAAAAATTATATTTTCCCGCATTAGAAAGGAACATACTGCTTAGGTACTTAATTTGTGCAGTACTGTAGCACTTCGATTTAAAGGCTTTCTGCGCTTCTGCGATCATATCATCATCATTGCTTTTACCGGCCATTGTCCGGCGCAGATTTAAAAAGTCATCATCGTTTGCTACGCTCTTACAATCTCCGGAAGATTGCACAACTGCGTTCTTTATTTTTTTCTTATTTTCTTCTTCGTCATGCTGAGGGATCGGGGCCTTTTCGGTCACTTTAAATCCGCTCTCTGCCTGAGCTTTTTCACTATCCTTTTGCCGGTTCGTGTTATCCGGCGCTTCCTGCTCATTAATAACTTCATTTTTCTGTTCAATGGGTGGCGTCTCTGTTTTTTGTTTTTTCTTTGGCTCCGGAATAAAAATAGTGATCGGATCCACCTGTCCTGATTCATTCCTGTCATCATATACCAGGCTCACGCCGCCGCCTGTTTGCGCACTGCTTATTACATTATTATCGGATGAAGGTTGTTGTGCCACTGTTTCCTGCTGTGGGGGAGCTTGCTGCTGCTGTACCTGTTTCTGAGGTTGCTGATTAATTACAAGCTGCTGATTGTTATTAACAGCAGCGGCCGGGGCTTCTTCTACAGGCTGCTCTTTAGGCTTCTCCAGCAGGCTCGGGTCATTGGCAGCCTGTGATAACACTTTTGTAAAATCAGTTACTCCTTCAGCAGCAACCGGTTCTTTTTTTTCTTCCGCCCGGGGCGGCGGCGCTTTTGCAGCCGCAGTTTCAGTATTGCCACCCGCAATTGCCTTTTGCACTGCCATCGACTGCAAATCAAAAAGTCCCCAACCATCTGCCCCATAATCTTTGATCAGATACCCTTTATCTTTTGAATCAATTTTAAAATTGAAAACCTGCTCGGCTGCTTTATTTTCAGGAAAACCTACCACCAGTTTATAATCGCCATCTTTTAACTGGGGAAGGATCAGGTATCCCGATGCATTTGCGATGATCTTCTGCCCGTTTATTTTGATATAAAAAGGTTGTGCAGGTTCTGTTTGTAAGTAAACAAAGTATTTGGATTGTACCTGATACCCCTGACCAAATGATATGAAAGCCGATAATAAAAATAAAGCCGATAATAATAAATGCCTGTTCATGTAGATAATATATTTTGCTTACCGGGGCAAATTTAGCTAATAGTCGGGAGACAGAAGGCAGAAAGTCGGAAGTCCGAAGTCCGAAGTCCGGAGTCGGAAGACTGAAACTTCCGGTAATCCACCGTTTATTGAACCTGCGCAGGGGCCCGCATGGATGATGCTCAAAAATGGATCATTTTTTAGAACCGCCACCGCATGCTACTACTACCAGCTGCCACCGGCACCACCTCCACCAAAACTACCGCCACCAAAACCGCCAAAACCACCACTGCTGCCGCCGCCGCCAGACCAGCCGCCACCACCAGTCCAACCTCCGGGAATGATCACCGGCCAGTTATCCCTGACCCCTCTTCTCGAAACATATCCGCCGCCACCGCCTCCTCTGCGGCTTATAATAACAATGATGATAAAAATAACGATGGCAACAAATAACAATCCTAATAAACTGCCCCCCTCACCGTTCTGATGATAATTATCCGGCGCTACATATTTACCTGCAGCAGCTTCCATAATATCAGTAGCCGCATCATCAAGCCCTCTATAATTATTACCCGCTTTGAAATTGGGAATAATTGTGTTCTGCACTATCTGATCGGCAATCAGATCCGTAACCGAGCTTTCAAGACCATAGCCGGGTGCAATAAATACACCCCGCTGATCACCTTTTTCACCGGTATTTACCAATATTACGACTCCGTTACTAAATTGCTTTTGCCCCCCAACTCCCCATTTTCGGCCCAGTGCAATGGCATATTCATCACGCGAATATCCTTTAAGTTCATCGACAATAACAATAGCTATCTGGTTAGAGGTACTATCATCATACGCAACCAGCCTATGTTCCAGCACCTCATTTTGTTCAGCGGTCAGAAAATGACCTGTAAAATCGTTCACCAATCGTGGCGGAACGGAGGGATCGGGAATATCCTTTTCAATTTGCGCGCCCGCAAAAAAGGATATGAACAGGATTGATAATAAAATAAAACGTTTCATGGATGCTTTAAAATCACAATACGCATTAATAGCGCAAGGCCTCAGTTACCGAAAACTATATCATCGGGCAGCTCATTATGGTCTGTTACACTGTTATACGGGAAGAAGGCATGCAGCCCCTCCCCTATTTCATGAATATACTCGCTGATTCCGGCAGCAAAGTCGTCCTTATTAAAATGCTGAAGAATACGATTCACAAGATTTTCCCAGTAGCTTTTACCTGTTTTACTATAAATACCTTCATCGCCAAAAATAGCCATCTGGTGGTCTTTGACAGCTATGTACAACAAAACAGCATTACGGTCGCTGGTTTTATCCATCTGAAGATTGAAAAAAATTTCGGCGGCCCTGTCAATAGCGCTTACATACTTACAGTGGCTTTCCATGTACACCCGGATCTCTCCGCTGGTACGGCTCTCAGCCAATCTTATTGCATTGACCACCTGTTCCTTTTCCTGTTCGCTTAGAAGCTGGAGCGGTTCTTTTTTAAATAATGAAAAAGCCAATTGATTAAAATTTAATTTCAATGTTTTTATCGGCTCCTGTGTCTGCTTTAAACCCTTCCATTGGCTTAAAGCCCAAAACAGCAGCTACGATATTTTTAGGAAAACTGCGTACCGATTGATTATATGTTGCTATAGCAGCATTAAAATCTTCCCGCGCAACTTTTATCCTGCGCTCGTTACCTTCCAGCTGTGTTTGTAAACCCCTGTAAGCGGCGGTTCCATGCAACACAGGATATTTTTCTATTGAAATGATCATCCTGTTCGATGCGGCCGCCAGTGAATCCTGCAATGCCGACTGGCGATTATAATTTTCCGCGGTAAGCGTTCCATTTGATCCCTGCAATGCATTGCTACGGGCAGTGGATACATCTACCAGGGTGTTATGTTCAAAATCGCTCAGTCCTTTTACCACATTAACCAGGTTGGGTGTAAGATCAAGCCGGCGCTGGTAAGTGTTCTGCACCTCGTTCCAGTATTTTTCCACCTGCTCCTGCTTTTTCACCAGCGAATTATAAGTAACTGTTCCGTACAACAGTATTATTACTATTGCAGCAACTATATATGTGGCATATCTTTTCAAACAGTCCGTTTTTCAATCATTAAAACTGAACAGTAGGCGCTTTATCAGCACCCGGATCAGCCTTAAATCCTTCTTTGGCATGAAAACCGAATATACCACCCAGTATATTCATAGGGAAAGAGCGTACTTTAACATTGTACGTATTTACGGCAGTGTTAAATGAAGTACGCTTAGCGCGGATATCATTCTCAATACTTTCAAGCTGGCCCTGCAATTGCTGAAAATTTTGAGTGGCTTTCAGATCGGGATAATTTTCTACTACTGCCAGTAAGCGGCTCAGGGCACTGCTCATTTCTCCTTGCGCTGCCTGAAACTTAGCAATGTTTTCGGGGGTGAGCTGGTCCGCATTAATATTCACGGAAGTCGCTTTTGCCCGCGCATTGATCACGTCTGTCAAAGTTTTCTGCTCAAAATTAGCAGCACCTTTTACTGTATTTACAAGATTGCCTACCAGGTCATTTCTTCTCTGGTATTCTGCCTGAACATTATTCCAGGCGTTATTTACATTTTCCTGCTCTTTAACCAGGCCATTATAACCATTACAGCCCATAAAACCAATTATGACCAGAGCAATCAATACAATCAGTCCTATTCCTTTCATGTTTTATTTTTTTAGGGTTAAATAACAAACTAAGCAAAAACTTTTCAACCCGGAGCAGCATTCAAAAGGGAATGAAAAATTTAATAATTAAATATACAGGAGAAATTTTATGATTGAGCAAATTGCATGACTTTTATTAGCAATATATTCGGCGAACACCTGTTGATTGCCGGTGAAAGAAATAGCTGCTGTTTTAAAATTCCTGCACCTCATCGGGGCCCGGCTGTGCATAACCGGCATCCAGCGCTTTTATAACGACATCTCCATTATTGGCCACTTTTATATCTAAAGGCACCAGGGTAACTCCCTGCTGATTGATGGTGTAAGCATTGTCACTCAGATATTTATCCTGAATACCCTCTTTAGGCAGCGTTGCCACATCAGCATTGTAAAATGCAGTACACCACCAGCGGCCCTCTTTATCCCGGAAAGGCGTTCCATGTCCGAGAAACCTGCCGGCAAATTTTCTTGGGCCATAGGGTCCTTTTACATGATCGGCTACGGCATAATATAAATTGTAGCTTCCGTGCCGCAACTTATTGGTAGACCAGCCAGTACCGAATAACACGTATTTGCCACCTATTTTAAGAATAGTGCATCCTTCGTGTCCTATGCCTTCCTTCATATTGCCGCCGGGCATTTTACGTAAAGTTGCCGGATGAATAGCCTGCGGCTCACCGGCAAACCCCGACATACCGGGTGTGAGTTCGGCTATCTTTGTATTGACACCTTCCGAACCGGTATTAAATGTTGCTATTTTATCATAAGGATAAAAATAGTCCCCGTCTGCAATATATTTTGTTTCAGAGCCGATCACTTCGTTAAACCCGTGCTGCTGCGGATTACCAATTGGGCTGCTGAATTTGGTGTCTAAATGCCACTTGCCAATAATCCCCGTATGATAACCTGCGTCGGACAATGCCTCATTTAATGTATAATATTTTACAGGATCCAGATACCTGGGCGCTTCGTTACCCAAAAAATCGGCAATACCTACCCGTGCCGGATATTGCCCCGTAATAAAACCTGCCCGCGCGGGCGAACAGATAGGAGCCGCAGCATAAGCTTGTATAAAACGCATCCCTTCTGCAGCCAGTTTATCCAGATGGAGGGGTTTCATTGAAACGGTTTCCATAACAGCCTAATTCGGCAGCACCAGGTCATCGGCCAGAATAAAAATAATATTAGGCCGCTGCGCTCCAGCATTCACTACCGTTGCGTATATAAAAAAAACAGGTACAAAAAATATATTTTATAAATGTCATTTTAATCTTCACTGTTTATCTTTTGTTTTTTAATAGGAACATCCATTGATGCCCCGCTATCGCCCTGCTGCTGCATCCATGCTTTTAACTGACCGGTGTATTGCTGTATGATCTTTTTATACTTTGGATCTGCTGCCAGGTTATTCAATTCGTAAGGATCTTTTTTAAGATCGTAAAACTCGGTGGCCGGATGCTGTACAATCCTGTCTATGAGCTGCTGATCGTGCACATTGTTTTGCGCCTGAGCCAGCCAGCCATTCCAGTAACTATCTTTTTTGGCCGGGTTCATCATATACTTTATATGATATTTCTTTTGCGGTGTAAGGTTCAGCAGCAGCTTATAATTTGCCGTTCTGATACTTCGTATGGGATAAGGCGGGCCTTCGGGAATATTATTGTGTATGCCATAAGCAAAATCGCGCGCTTTGTCTGTGCTTCCCTTTATTACATTCAAAAAGCTTTTTCCATCCAGCGCGCTAATGGGCGGGCCGCCTGCAATATCGATAAACGTGGGCGTTATATCTTCATATTGAACAATGGCCCCGGTTTGGGTAGCAGGCTTTACTACTCCCGGCCAGCGGACAATCATGGAGCTTTTTTGGCCGGCATCCCACAGCGTCCATTTTGCTCCCGGAAACTGCGCGCCCTGCTCTCCTAAAAATATCAGGATGGTATTTTTATCCTGGCCGGTTTCTTCAAGTAATTTCATGATATCTCCTACCTGGTTATCCAATCTTCTTACTTCCGCCAGGTATTTGCAAAACTGCTCCCGCACCTGCCTGGTATCCACCCAGTGGGGCGGCAATTTTAATTGACCGGCATTAAATTCAGAAGGATCGCCTGCGGTCCAGGGCGCATGGGGATTGATGCTCATTACAAACAAACAATAGGGATTTTTTTGGGTAGTAATAAATTGTTTCACACTGTCTAAAAAATACACATCGGTGGCAGAAACGCAATTAGGTTCAAATCCGTTTATAAACCGGAAAGGAAATACAGAAGCGGGTTTGGTGCTGTGATTTTTGCCGGTGAGCGCTACTGTATAATGCAGATCGCCCAGATATTGGCACACACTTTTTAAACCATCAAACACTGGTTTGTGATTTTGATAAGAGCCGTTTCTTGCGGGATACAAACCCGTAAATAAAGAGGCCCGGGTGGGTACGCACATGGCTTCCGAAGCAATGATATTATTAAACCTCAGTCCCTGCGATGCCAGCCGGTCAATATTCACGGTTGTCAGATTTTCTCCGCCATAACAACTCAGCTGACGCGAATCCAGGTCATCGGCCATAATTACCACGATATTCGGGCGGTTATCCAACGATTGGGAAATCGCTGCCAGCGAAAGCTGGAAAAACAATAGAAAACACAAAAATCCAAGCGTTGATTGCATACCTTAATTTTTTAAAACTTTTTGCTTTAATCCGGGTCCTGCGGTTTTAAATTCAAGCCCGAGTATAGCGCTATATCGGTAAGAGAAAGCTGCTCCGTTTTTGAACCGGCTTTAAAAGAAGGGCCCATCAGCATATACACCTCCGGCTTTTAAACGCTGTAGTACAGGAGCAGTCCATAGTTCCTGCTTATAAAAATCGGGACGAAATCCGTCGATGCTTACCAGTAATACATGTTTTTTATTTTGTGCATGGCACACGCAACTGATAAGCATACTGATCAGGCTCAATCGAAGTATCATAAATTATTTTTTTAACGGTATCAGCTCCACATCATCTACCCACACTTTATTCCCGGCGTTCAATGTTCCAAAATAGAAGGCAAGACGGTAGTTCCCATCTTCCGGCGCTGCTGCAGATCTTAATATACAATCTCTTACAGCGCTTCCGGCAGCAACATTTTCGTTTATTATTTTTTCAAAGCCGCCGCCCGTTTTTTCAAGACGCGCAATAAATGAAGCGGGCGCAGCTGACCGGGTTTTTAATTTTACTGCAAAGCTTTCTCCTTTTTTAACAGGAAACGGCCAGCTCATACTTACAGCAGCCGGCTTTGCACCGGGTTTGTTTATGGTGATTAATGCAGATTTGCTTCCGGTAATTTTTGCCGTTTCGTCTGCCTTAATAGTAGCATCTGCGTCGTCGGCTACCTTTACATTCCATCCTCCCAGGTTATCCTCATCAAAACTTCCGTTAATTACCCTGCGATAGGCTTGCATCCTGGCGCCATACTCACGCGTATCGAGCGGAAAAGCGCCTATGCTATGCGCCCACCGGTCCCAGTCGTTATACATCGCTTTTACTCTTTGGGGATATTGTTTGCTTACATCATTTATTTCTGTGGGGTCTGCATCCATATCATAGAGCTGCAAAGCAGCTTCGCTAAGGGGGCGATCCTCTTCTGTTTTGGCAACCAGCTTCCATTTGCCATCGTGCAGCGCTATATTCGCTTCATGCTCCCAATATATTTTTCCACGATTATTGGTTTGCCCCGAAAAATGAGGCAGCAGGCTTTTACCCTGTAAGGGAACAATTGTATGTCCATTGAACGTAGCGGGATAAGCGGCCCTGGCCACATCGGCACAGGTAGCCATAATATCCGTAATATGTCCATATTCTGTTACAAAATGATTGTTCAGCTCATTTTTGACACCATTTGGCCAGTGTACGATCAATGGTGCGGCAATGCCTCCTTCGTGTGTAAAATGCTTATACTCTTTAAAGGGCGTGCTGCTTACATTAGCCCAGTTAATACGATAGCTTTCAAAAGTTTCTGATGTACCATCTACAGCCTTGCTTTTGCCGCTGCTGATATATTCGGCGCAGGCACCATTATCACTTAAAAAGAAAATAAGGGTATTATCAAGTTGTCCATGCTCCTTTAAACTGTTTATAATACGTCCGATCCCCTGGTCCATAATATCTATCTGCGCTGCATAAATGGCCATTCGCATGCTCATTTCTTTTTTCTCTTTTTCGCTTATCGTGTTCCATGCGGGTATTCTTGCATCGCGGGGGTTAAGTTTTGTATCGTTATTAAATAAACCTATTTG
This sequence comes from Niabella sp., assembly GCA_047606125.1. Taxonomy (GTDB): domain Bacteria; phylum Bacteroidota; class Bacteroidia; order Chitinophagales; family Chitinophagaceae; genus Niabella. Next base: position 9,752 of record JASGEW010000035.1, read on the forward strand.
CTTTTGTTTTGCAAAACGCTCTTCACGGATGGCATCCCAGCCTTTGGTGTAAGTATCTTTATATTTTTCGATCACAGCTGCCGGCGCGTGCAATGGCCAGTGGGGCGAAGTGTACGCTACATACATAAAAAAAGGCTTACCGGTATGAGTGGAAAAATGGTCTTCAATATATTTTACACTGGTATCGCTAATGGCATCTGTTAAATAAAAATTTTCGGGGGCTTTATAGCGGCGGTTGTTACTATAAATAACCGGTGTAAAATAATTGGCGCCGCCTGGTATGATGCCAAAATATCTTTCGAAACCGCGTTGCAGGGGCCAGTTATCCGTTACATATCCATCTATTTTTCTTTCGTTGGTAACATGCCATTTGCCTGTCATATAAGTATTGTAACCCGCAGGTTTCAGCACTTCGGCAATGGTAACGCATTCATTATTCAGGTTATCCTGATAAGCGGGAGTAGTACGCAGATCTGCTGCGGCCATCCAGCCCATGCCTGCCTGATGCGGATAAATACCGGTTAGTAGCGATGCCCGGGTGGGACAGCAGCGGGCCGCATTATAAAATTGCTTATACCGGATGCCTTCGCTGGCAAGTTTATCTAAATTAGGTGTTTGCACTTCGCCCCCGTAACAACCCAGGTCGGAGAAGCCCATATCATCTGCCAGTATGAGTATGATATTAGGTCTTTGCTGCGCAACAGCGCTATATACAACAAAGCAAAAAACAAGAAGAGTAGATATCCGGATATACATTTTTATTTAGACCTTTAGTGATATGTAAAGTTAAACAGGCATCACATTTTTAATATACAGTTAAAGCCTACCAGATGTCCAGCGCTTTTTTAGCTTTTTTAAACACCGGCGTAAAGTTATAGCTCAATACAGCTTCGTTGCCTCCCCTGTGCAGCCCGTCTGTTTGATGTGTATATAATTCCCGGTAATACTCCAGTTTTAACTGCTTGATGCGTATGCCGGCATTAAAAGTATAAGCAATATCCTGGCGATACCCCGCGCCGGCCCAAAATGTGTTCCGGAAAACTGTTTTTAATTGTCCCTCGGCCACTCCTTTCTGATGGGCATCATACCGGTAAACAGCATTTGCCACCAGGCCAAAAGCGTTGCTGAAAGCATAACGATAGCCCGCCTGCGCTGCGTGCTGTATAATATACCTGCTATTGTAATAAGAGGCGTTGCCGCTGCCATGTTTAAACGCGTCACAAAGCGCATAGCCTGCATAAAAATCCTTTGCCGTCAGCGCCACGCCTATATTAGCGCCATATTTATTTAAAACATTATCGTTGAGGAGCGCCAGGTACGCCGGATCGCTTTCATCAGCCACTGTTATATCGCTTGTTTCCGTTTGCACATTATTGTATGTTGCGGCCACTCCAGCGCTCAATTGCAGGCCGGGGGCGATTTTTACGGCAGCACTGTAAGAAAGGTTGGCACCTATATCCCTGCTGGCGCCAAACCCCTCATATTGAACCGCCAGCCCAAAGCTGTGCGCTATATTGCCGGCTGGTTTTCCTGTAAGATCCGGTAATTTTGCTTCACCCGAAAAAAACACTGTTTTTGAAGCATCATCAAAATCGTTCATCTGATCCCGATAGAAACCCTGAACAGCTGTTCCGGCATAACCGGTTAACGCCGGATTCAGGTATTGCCTGAACTGTGAAAACCCGGCGATGTGCTGCCTGTTTTGCGCCTGAACATTGCAGGCTGCCGCCATAAGCATAGTAAGTATAAAATACCTTTTCATCTGTACAATTATTTAATAACCGTTACCACTCCTTTTTTCTCCAGCAATAAATCAGGAACTTTAATGATAAAGTAATAAGCACCTGCAATCACCTGCCCGTTTTTGTTTTTACCATCCCAGCCCACGGCAGGATCAGTAGAATAGAATAAACTGACCCCATCGCTGTCAAACACTTCAACAGCAGTATTTTTATAGCATTGCAGATCAGCAATGATCCAGGTGTCGTTGATGCCATCGCCATTAGGAGAAAACGCATTGGGGATGATGAGCTCACTGCGTAAAGTCACTGTTGTGGTTACCGTAAGATTATTAAGATTGATAACCCCTTCGCCGGCGATAACGTTTCCCAGCACTTCGTATGCTCCCAGCCTGTAAGGGTTATAGGCTGTTACTTCCGACCAGGATACAGTGGCGGTGCCCTGCGTACCATCCTCATAAGTTACATTCACCTGTGAAGGTAAAGGCAGCAGGCTGAAAATAGTTTTTACCGGCGCCGTAACCGGCGAAACATCCGAAACGCTTGTAATTGTTTTCAGTTCTATAACGGGTTCTTCGGATATAACGATGTTGTCTATATCTATTGTAGCTGTAAAGTTGGGATTATTGGAAATTTTCAGTTGCTGCAGCCCCGTCACCGTGGCGGTTGTTGCAGGAGCATCATCTATAACCAAGGTAGCGGTTCCGGCCTCGTCTATTGCCCACACATCGGCGGCATCATTCAGCACACTCACCTGCGTACCACCGGGAGCATTGTAACCTACCGGGCTGCCGCTGTTATTAATATACCATACTATTTTTTGGGTACCGGAAAGCGCTTCGCCCGACACCGCACCATCAACGCCTGCTGCTAATATAAAGGCGCCTGTTGTTGCAGTGGGATTCACATACAGATCGGAGTGCACATTTGCATCGCCTGGGGCGGCAGGGGCGGTACCGCTCATATTTGCGCCTATGGAAAACCGGAAGCCGGCACTGACGTTTGCCGTATTGTTGCTAACAGTTATTTCCATTTGAAATTTCAAAAAGCCTCCTGCACCGTCCGGGTTAAAAGGTGTGTCTGTTTTAGTAACACCGGCGCGGTTGGTTCCCGTTCCTCCGTTTTTAACTATCTGAAGCGTGTTGTTCAGCGTATTTATATTACTGGTACCGTTAAATATAAGCCCGTCGAACTGGTTGGCGCCTGTGCCGATATAGTCTGTGTAAATGGTGGAAGAATCAAAATCCTGTTCGAAGTAAACCTGAGAAATAGTGTCGGAGGCGGACGCAGCCGCACTCGTTTTCAGGAAACTGTCGTCAGCGCTTGTAATACCGGCAACATCTTCCCGGCATGCTGCTATACCCGCCAGTAAGGCAATAATAATAGCTTTTTTAAAAAAATATTTTATCATAATAAACAGGTTTTGTATGCGGTAAAAAAATGCATGCCGGCGCTCCTTACCATCCTTCGTTCTGGCTTCCGAAATTTGGATTTTGTACCAGTTCTGTTGTAGGAACGGGGAACAATAAAAATTGAGGTACACTTACATTTAAGGTATAGGCAAACACCCCATATTGAGGAGACCACGTTTGGGTAGTGTTATCATACGACGGGTAGGTAGTTGTAAAGGTAGTGTAAGCAGGGTACCCGCTAAGCTGGTTATTGAGCCGGTACAGAAACTGGTACTCGTACATGGTAACACTGTTTCCCAACGGGCTTGGCATGCGCACCAGATCGAACCATCGCTGCCCTTCACCTACCAGTTCCAGCCCGCGGTCGTCAAATATCTTCATCCTGAAATCACTCTGGCTGCCTGCTGTTGCCGAGGTCAGGTCGGCAGGAACCGACCGTGTAACACCGTCTGCATTTCGCGCCCGCGCCCTAACTGTATTAAATGCTGCCAGCGCCTCATCGGTAGGACCGCCATTCAGTTCATTTAAAGCTTCAGCTTTAATATAATATATTTCCGCCAGCCTTATAATAAAAAAGTCGTTGCCGTGGTTACGGCTGTCTTTACCATTAGGATCAATATATTTACGGCACATAGGCGTTGGAATGGTATAATTGCCGGCCCCTGTGGGCACCACATTCGGATAAACATAATAAGTTCTGCTGGAAGGCCCGGTGCAGTTTTGCCAGAAAGCGCCTTCATTGCGATAATCGAGTACCGTATCCGAAATGTAATCGCCGGTACGGTAATAATCCGCAAACCAGGGCATTACCCGGTAGGTTCCATCCCCGTTCTGGTTGTCTCCATTAGCAGAAACATAATAGGTATTGGGCGCATTAAAACGTAATGCATATTCGGAACCGGCCGCAGGCTGGGCGCGGGCAGTGCCATCGGTTTGAAAGCGGATGCCAAAGATCACCTCATTATAAGCCTGGGTTTCCTTGGCAATATCAAACAGATCGGCATAGTTGCTTATTAAAGAATACTCGCCGCTGCTAATTACAGAATCGGCATAGGCGGCCGCATTTTCAAAGTATGCAGACCCATCTGCTCCGCTTAGTAAAAGCTGGTCAGCATAGGTAAGATAGGCCTGCGCCAGCAATGCCTGTGCCGCTCCTTTAGTAGCACGCCCCAGATCAGACACGGTCAGGTCGCTTTTTAGCGGCAACCTTTCCGCAGCGGCATTAAAATCACTGAATATCTGCGCATAAGTATCCGCTAAAGATGCCCGTGGCAGGTAAAAATCACTTTCGATAGTAGCAGCAGTAATCCTTAAAGGCACCCCGCCGTATAAACGCACCAGGTAGTAATAACAAAACGCCCTGATAAAATAAGCCTCGCCATAAGCTCTTTGCTCAAAATCATCGCTGAGCTCCAGGTTATCCAATACATCCATTAAATTATTGGCATTTTCAATAGTATAATACAGGCCGTCCCACATACTGGAGGTGTTGACCGCCGTTAATACACGCTGCGCATAAGGCCCATACTCTGATGCCGAATTAGAAAAAAAATCGTCCGCACAAACCGTAAGCATAATATGTCCCTGAAATTTAAACAAACCGGCATCGTTAAAGCGTGCATACAGGCCGTATATGACCGCTGTTACATCGCCCTCCGTGGTAACGGTTTCGGCGGTTGGTTTATCAACAATTGTTTCGTCCAGGCTGCACGACTGCATCAATAAGGCCATCAGCAGCAGGTTTATATATATTAATTGCTTCATAAATCAAATCTTTAAAACATTAATTTCAAAGTGGCCGAATAAGAACGCGCCTGGCCCAGCGTTCCCAGGTCGATACCATTATTCAGCGAATTATAACCGAATGAATTGATGTTGGGATCGTACCCGGTATATTTGGTTATTGTAAATAAATTGGTGCCGGTTACGGAAAATTTTACATCTGCTAAGCGGTATTTTTTAGGCAGGGGAACGGTGTATCCCAGGGTAATGCTTTGCAACCGCAGAAAAGAGGCGTCTTCCACCATCCAATCGGGCAAACGCTGCTGCAAACGCACTGCATTTGTAGTAAGGGCCGGATATAAATTGCTGGTACCTTCGCCATACCAGCGGCCTTCGTAAGCATCCTGCATCATATTAAAAGTAGTGTTGGCATGTCCTGAACCAACAACCCAGCGGTTCAGATTTAACAGCTGCGCACCATGGCTTCCGAAAAATGTCATACTTGCCGAAAACCGTTTACAGGTAAAGTCTGCCGAAAAGCCATAGGTAAAATCGGGTGTGGCATCGCCTATTACTGTTTTATCTGCATCAGATATCTGCCCGTCGCCATTCATATCCACATATTTAACCATCCCCGGTGTGATGGTAGCTTTGGCGTTATCGTTAACCAGCGCCGGGTCGTTGTTTATCTCTGCCTGGTTTTGATAAATACCATCCGTTTTATATCCCCAGAAAGAGGATACGGCGTATCCCGGAACAGCGGCAGTAACTGCCTGTCCTAACAGATACGCCCCGGCGGCAAAGAAAGTGCGCCCGTAAATAATGCTCGATTCGCCCATATTATCGATCCTGCTTTTTACCGGAGAAAAATTGGCGCTCAGGTTTAAGGATTTTTTCTTTGCCTTAAATACATTGTAGCTGGCTTCAAAATCGATCCCTTTGTTGGTTACCTTACCCACGTTGGTATAGTAGCTGGAAATGCCGGATGAAGCAGGCAGCGATAAATCGATAAGCAAATCGGTGGTTACTTTACTGTAAGCGTCTATTTTAAAGGTGAGCCTTTCTTTGAGCAGGCCCAGATCGGCGCCCAGGTTATACTGTATGGTTTTTTCCCAGGTAAGGTCGGGATTTTCAAAACGGCTGACTATGTAACCGGTTTGAATAGCAGATCCTACAGGATAATAATTAAGCCCGTAAGAAGCCTGGGAACCGCCCACTGCAATATTATCGTTACCGGTAACCCCCAGGCTGGCACGCAGCTTAAGTGAGGATATAGTTTTTTTGATTTTTTCATTAAAGAACTTTTCGTTACTCGCATTCCACGCCAGCCCAACCGATGGGTATAACAGCCATTTGTGTCCGGGAGCAAGACGGCTCGAACCGTCGTAACGGCCAGTGGCCATTAGGGAATACCTGCTGTCATACGTATAATTAACGCGACCCAGAAATGAGGATAATGCCCTGCTTTCGCTTCCGTTGGAAAACCGGCCGGGGTAAACGGCCCCTTCCATATTGTTATACGTTAGAGTGTTCGATGGAAAATCCATATTTACCACACTGGAGGACTTGTTATACCATTGCTGCCAGGAAAATCCGCCCACTGCATTAATCGCATGTTTCTTGTATACCTTTTTGAAAGAAAGGGTATGATCGATCAGGTAATTGTAGTTACTGTTATCAGCCTGTGCCGCGTATCCGTTGGGAGCGCTATCGCCCAGCCAGGTACCTGTTGGATAATACAGATTACGGCGCGTGGTAATATCATTCACCCCCGCCTGGAACTGGTACGTTAGCGAAGGAGTAACCTTATAGTCGAGCGAGAAATTGGAAATAAAAGTGCGAATCGTTGAGTGGTCGCTGACTTTATTGATAAGTATCAGTGGATTGTTTGTCAGCGATTCATCCACCTCGCCATCTTCAGCTGAATAAGGGATTTGCAGCGGGTTAAACGCCAGGGCGCCCAGTATTGTTGTACCGCTAAGGATGCCCGTCCAATTCGACTGGGTACCAAAATTACGACGGGAATAGGAAGCAAAGGTGCGCAGGCCTACTTTGATTTTCCGGCTGATATTCCTGTCAAAATTTAAACGCACACCACCGCGCCTGAACCCAGCCTTTTTAATAATGCTTTGCATATCGGCATAATTGGCGGATAACAAATAGTTCCACTTGCCTGATTCATTGCCTGTAACAGAAAGATTATACTCCTGTGAAAGCGAATTACGGTACACCTCATCCTGCCAGTTCGTATTAGGCAGTTTAGCCACAGAGTCCAGTTGCGCCTGATCGTATACCGGCGATGCGCCGTCGTTAACGGCCGCCTCGTTTTTATACAGCATATACGCATAGCTGCTCAGCATGGGAATCTGCCTGGGCAACTGGCTTATATCCAACCGCGATGAAAAAGTGATCTTGTCTTTTGCGCCTTTGCCCGATTTGGTAGTGATCAGCACCACGCCATTAGCGCCCCGGGAGCCATAAATGGCGGTTGAAGAAGCGTCTTTTAATATTTCGATGTTCTCAATATCGTTAGGATTTAATGCAGCCAGCGGATCGGCAGGGGGCGCATCGGCCGTTCCATCCAAACCCGAACCCGCATAGGCCGCACTGAAGGAAGATTCTACAGGCTGCCCGTCAATTACAATTAACGGCTGATTACTGCCGGTAACGGAAGTCATACCACGGATATTGAATGAAACAGCGCCACCGGGCTCGCCCGTATTGGTAACTATATTTACACCTGCTATTTTACCCTGCAGCGCTTCGGTAAAAGAAGCTACTTTTGTTTCATCAACATCCTTCATTTTTATTGAAGATATAGCCCCGGTTACATCGCTTTTCTGTAAAGTTCCGTACCCGATTGCTATTACCTCGTCAAGATCGGATGAGGCAGGAACCAGGAAAATATCCACATTTGTGCTGTTCTGCACCGCAACCTCGCGGGTTATATAGCCCACAAAACTCACTGTCAGTACATCTTTAGGCGATACGGTAACAGCAAACCTCCCCTCGCCGTCTGTTGTCGTTCCCCTGTTCTTTCCTTTTATTTGTACACTGGCTCCCGATAAGGCTTTTGAATTTGCAATATCTTTTACGGTTCCGCTCACCTTAATATTTTGAGCAAACAGACTCCCTGATATCAAATTCAAAAAAATAAAAAAGATAAACAGCGCGCTTTTTAAGCAGGATCTTATTAACATAAAACTTTAAATATTGAAGTACTGTATATTTATTGATCTTTTTCGCCAAGAAGAACTTTTGATGATCCCGATAGATCGGGATCATGCCGGTTTGATTTAAACACCCATTAAGTCTACAAAATTAGTAGACTATAATATACCTGCCAAATAAAAGAACACATTTATTAAAACAATGGACTATGAACAATTCACACTTAACTTTTACTTTATATCAAACCTGTATAATGAAAAATTAAAGATCATATCCTGCGTTGCGTTTCTGGCTTCCACAGCAATCCTGTTATCCGTATTTTAGCAGGTGTACAAACATTAAAAGGCACCCAGTCTTCTTTGTCCTGGCAGCCAACATGCGAAGGGTGATGGGGCCATAAAAATCCTGAAGGTATATCATGCCAAAGCAACATGCCAATAGAATCGGCCATATAGTAATACCTTGATGGCTCTACTTTTATATGTTTACGAATAGTATTAAAACCCATTTCTTTGAGTTTTACAATATCATACATCATGGCTTCTTCACAGGGTGGTGTCAGCAACCCGTCGGGCCACCAACCCTGATCGAGCGTCCCTAATTGAAACAGGCTCAAGCCACACCGTCTGCCATATCCCGGAAACGGCTGTGTGCCAGAAGACTTTAGCTACCGATGGTTTTGATGCGCCTTTAGGCTGCACCCGGTAATCCCATAGGACATTCAGGTTTTGCCACGCTTCTCTTCGCAGCTGAGGGCGCGGATATTGTTGCCAAACATTCCCCGGGGCCACGTCACTGCTCCACAAGGTGGGTAAAACCAGGTTAGCGGGTTTATAATATTGAGCCGACGCCAGCGCTCCGATAAAAATAAAAGGAATAATAATAATTCTTTTCATTGCAATTTTCTTAGCCTCAAAATAAACAGGATGGCTATACGAAAAAAAAATGAGCCCATATCAGCAACAATCGCCAATAAAGAAGTAAATTAGTAGTGTAAAACGCTTGCTATTTGTAGCACCCTTTTATGAAAATGATACTGAGATGGAATCGAAAGTTTATTGTTCACCAATTAAAACTTAACATCATGTACCAGTTATTTTTTTTAGGACCGCTATTGCCGGGACCCCATTCAACAGCCTCCCAAAATTCCAAAGATATTACAAGCGCCCTGCGATCGGGAGTACACATTATTAGTATTTTGTTTCTTTCCGCTGTTATTTTGCAAAGCTGCAAACAGGGCAAAGCCGGAAGCCCGAGCCCGGAAGCCATACAGGCTGACAAGGACTCTATCCTGGCAACCATCGAAAAAGAAACAACCTCCTTTTTTGCCAGGGATTATGATGCCTGGAAATCGACCTATGCACAGGCCGATTATGCTTTCCAGGCATGGAGTAACCGGGATGGCACTTTTGATGCCAGCGTGGGCTGGAATGGAATTGACAATACTGTTGGGAAGTATATTCATGATAATCCTGAGCCGCAGTCGAGCAGCCACCCGATCGTGGAAAGAAAGAATATCATGTACAAATTTTACGGCCGCGATGCCTGCTATTTAACCTGGGACCAGTTTAACAGCAATAAGCAGGGCGACAATTTCCATCACAGCAAAGAAGTGAGGATAATGGAAAAGATCAAGGGTAAATGGAAGATCGTTTGCGTGGCAGCATTCTGGGATTATGTAAATCCTATTGCAGCCGACCGGTTAAAGGATATTCAGCGAATGGATAAGGAAAGCCGCGGTACGGATAAGCTGTAACTCAGCCAACATAAAATTACTTTAAACCTGGGGTTTCCCAGGCAGGGTTGTTTTTTTGTGCATGCCAGACGGTTTATTAATTGTACTGTTTTTTTTATCCAATAAAGGATTTGAAACCACAATAGGCTTAGGTTTTGTAGTATTGTCCGCCTTTTCAATTTCAACTTCGCTGATAATAATACTTTGTGGCGCAATAATGCTGAACCGGGAAGCATTCTCTAAATGCATTTTGGCAGACGCTACTTCAAAACGCCGCAGGGATCTTACATTTAACGGCGTAAGCATGCATTCATTTACCATTTGTATTTTTCCCGATGCCACCTCTATTTTGAAAACGGTCGGCCTGTTATAATTAACTGCGGTTACGATGTAAGCGTCCTTCAAACCTTCGCCCCTCGCCAGCTGTAATAATTTGTTTCGCATCGAATCTTCACTTATCGGCTTTTCTGAACTTAATTTTAAAACGCCCGCACTGTAATTTTTCCCAAGAAAAGATTGGGCAAACCCCTGCGAAACCGGGAATCGTTTTGTGGGGGTTCTGCCATTGAGTAATGCCTTCAGTATTCCGTTTTGGATCAATACCAGCGAATCGGGGGGCCGCACCCCCTGATCGTCCACCGGGTAATACCCGGTGGTATACTGTCCGTTAAAAACCTTTAAAGATGGAATCGCCTTTAAAGTAAGACCCGATGCCACCAGCTTCTGCCCCAGCTTTTCCTCGTAATTGGTTTCTCCGCTTTTAAAACCCAATATCGATTTTCTGTTTACAGGCAGCATATTCACAAAGCATTGGTACACGATGTCGCTAACTGCATTATCCGTAAAAAGAACCGGTCCCATATAAGATCCCTCAAACGGAACAGCCTGCTGTTTTTGCCTGATACTTTTAATAACCTGTTTTATCTGCTGCTGCAACTCTTCGTAAGAAGGCAGTTCTTCCATTCTTTTTACCGTAATGGTATACCGTTCATCAAAGTTATTACCTTCTTCATCTGTGGTGGCCCCGTATACGAAAAAAGTGACCTCATTTCCGGGCTTGCGGATCACCGTGCCTTCATTAGTTACCAGGTAATCCTCGTAATTATTTACACTAAGCCGGCAGTAAGAAGTAGTAATATCAGGATATGCATTAAACAAAGCAGATAAAGAACGCAATCGTTGCTCCCATTTTTGCGTATCCGCACGAACAGGTTCCACCGCACCGTAATCATGTACCACCGGGGTAATTTTAGACAGATCATCCAGCTGCAACTCTTTTTCATCAACATTCACCCTGTTTAAAGAAGACATGAAACTGCTGAACTGCCTTGAATTATTTTTATAGGCCCGATCTGTTTCGAGCCAGATAAGCCTTCTGTATTCTTCCGCATTATCCTCGTCGGGCAAATTCACATAATAGCCATCGAACATCATATAATCGAAATTGCGATGATAATCCCCTACCAAAAGTTTGATGGATACCGACTTATTGTTAACAGGCGTCCTTACGCTGCTCGTAATGCTACCCCGCTCCGCATTAATACTGTAAGTATATTGGTTACGCAGATCATACGCTATAAAAAAGGGCTTTTCAAGATCAGGCAGGTGCAGGCGCGCCACATTCCGCTGCAGCTCCCGGCTAAGAACTTTCACATAAAAATTATTTTTTAAGTCCTGTGCCCATGCAGTTACAGCAGCAGCTGCCATTACCAGCACCAGGAAAAACATCTTTATTCTCATTTTCGAATGATTTATGTTTGAACAGACAATAGATATTAGACGATAGACTTCAATCCTCAAACTCCGTACTCCGTACTTCAGACTATTTATCCAGATCAGGTCTTGGTAATACCGGTAATCGTTCTGTCGATTTACTTTTCTTTTGTGTTTCGATCAGGTCTACGAAAATAGCCGGTGACGATGCGGAAACAGGTACCCACCCCGATGCCGAACCGCACATACCATTAAAGGTTTCCGTTTTATTGCTGCTGGCGCCTATACGCATAAACATTGAAAGCGGGGTACCTATCAGGTCAACGCCCCGAACCAACTCGTCCGGTCTCCCGTCCACAAATATTTTATATACTTCTGTTGGAATTACATTAAAGGCATTAGGGGTTGTACGGCCCACATTGGTAAAGCCGCCCTGTACATCTGCGAACAGGTATCCATACGGCTTGCCCTGCTTTTTACATGCTGCAATCAGCAGGTTTCTCAAATCTGCAAATGTTTTATCGCTTTCACCTGAAACAATCAGGTTACTTTGCCTGCTTTCGGGCATGCCGCCCGGCGCTGTTCTTGCATGCCCATTACTGCCTGTTACACCGTTAATGGGGGTCCTGGTCATCAAAAAATTTTTCAACACGCCATTTTTCACTACTTCTACTTTCTGCGACCGCACCCCTTCATCATCAAACCTATAGTAGCCGTTCACTTCAGCGCCTTCAACCTGTTTAACTGTAGGATCCATACTAATGCTTAAAAAATCGGGCAATACTTCTGTTCCTATTTTACTTTTAAACGTTTGCCCGTCAAATTCGTTCTTCATTCTTTTGCCTTCGAGGCGATGACCGAAGATCTCATGAAAGAAAACACCGGCTGCCCGGCCCGAAAGAATTGCCGGCCCTACGAATGGGTCTGCAACAGGTGATCTTCTTAAATCGCTCAGTTTAGCGCTCATGATCTTAACATCTGCAATAATACTATCTGGCAATGGCAGCTCTTCCGGCTTATAAGCAAAATACAATTTATATAAGGGCAGCTCCATGCCGTCATCAGCCTTGCTATTGCCATAAATGCTTTGCCAGGTGCTGGTAGCATTTTCCACAATATCCGAACCTTCGGTATCCGTAAAATAGGATCTTGTTATCTTAAACTCAAAGTTGGCGCCGGCATTGAGCAAATCCGGATTTTGCTTAAAAACAGCCGTGTATGATTTTAGTTGTGCGGCAATCTGCGCCAGGTCGGGTTTTAAAGAAGTATCATCCGCCGCTGCCTCAAAATAGATCTCTTTTTTTGCAGGAGAAAAATCTGCGGCCGTATCTTCTTCCGCCACACGCACTTTTTGATTTGTAACCAGCTGCTCATACACCTGAACCGCATTTTTGTACGCATAATCGGTACTTTTCCATATCGCAAGTTTTATAAGATCTGCATCATCCGCTACAGGTATGTTTCCCGGCATTACACCCAATTGCAGATTATGAGTGTTATCGAATTTATAGGATCCGATACGTATAATTGGCGTAAAAATACGCGCCCGGCTGGAATCAATTGAATTGATAACGCCAAAGCTGGCATTTACCCGGTAGGATGTAATATCATCAACACGATAACTTATATAGTATACATTTTTATTAGCTGCCTGCAGCTGAACAAACTCCCTGTTTAGTTCGTCTTTTAAAATTTTAGAAAATTTATCCTGACCATAAGTATTCCCGGAGATTATTATAATACAGGTAAGCAGCAGGATGCGGGATGCGTTTATCATATTATAAAGATAAGGTCAGTATCGTTATTGCCAACAGTCCGGTATTCTTAATTGTTCCTTAATATTCGTTTTAAAGCCGCGGCAGGAATTGTTATAATGTATAATTGATGCGAAAGACCCTTATAAATCTATAGCCCGTCCGGGCGGTACGGAAAAATAAGTTTATTTTGTATGTTTGAAGAGGCTTGGGGATAATTAGTACCATTAAACACTGAGTAAGAAACAATGAAAATTTTTGTTACAGGCGCTAACGGTTTTGTAGGCAGTTATATAATAAACCAGTTATTGCAGAACGGGCACGAAGTTTTTGCTTCGTCGCGCACAGGCGATCTGTCTTCTTTTAACAGCAATAAAAACTACCGTTTTATCCAGGTGGATTTTACAGATCCTTTTTCCTTACACGATGCTTTTGAATTTGTACAACCGGATGTGGTGGTGCACAGCGGCGCCATGAGTAAACCCGATGATTGTGAACGGAACCAGGCCGAAGCATTCGATACAAATGTATTTGGCACGGTACAATTATTACTGAATGCTGAAACTTACAGGTCTTTTTTTATACACCTTTCAACGGATTTTATTTTTAATGGAGAAAAAGGCATGCATGGCGAAGAAGACACGCCGGACCCCATTAGTTATTATGGCCGCACAAAATTGCAAGCCGAAGAGGCTGTGAAAGAATACCAATACGACTGGGCCATCGTGCGCACCGTTTTTGTATATGGCAAACCCTTTTACGGCCGGGACAGTTTTATTACCATGATCGCTAAAAAACTAAAAAACAACGAGCCGTTCAGAGTAGTAAGCGATCAGCAGCGCACGCCTACCTATGCCGGCGATCTGGCAAAAGGCATTGCTGCGATCATTGAAAAGCGCGCCACCGGTGTGTATAATTTATGTGGGAAAGAGGTATGGACACCTTATGAGATGGCAATTGCCACTGCAACATTTCTCGGCATTGCCGATCATCAGCTTACTCCTGTTACCAGGAGCGATTTTAAGGAAATTGCGCAACGCCCTTTAAAAAGCGGGTTAAGTATTGAAAAAGCTAAAAACAACCTGGATTACGAGCCGATAAGCTTCGAGGAAGGGCTAACGAACACCTTGCTTTAATACCAGAAATATTTCGGCCATCATGCACCGCGCACTGCCGCCTCCGTTTTGTTCGATCGTGTTCAAAGACGCATAAATAATCGGGTTATAAAACTCCAGTTGTTGTATTTGCGCATCGGTTAAACTATTAAACGCCTGTGCAGACATTACCAGCAACTCGGCACCCATAGCATTTTCTACCTGTAACATATTCCCCGCAAAATGATTCATTTGTTCGAGGCTGATCTCTATCACTGCCTTACCCGTTTCTTCAAATTTATCCAGCAGCATCTTTTTCTGTATCGCTTCTTTGATACTTTCCATACAGATCACCACATACTCATTGCCTATACTCATCATCACATTTGTATGATAGATTGGCTTGCCATAGGCATCAACAGCATTAAACAGGATGGGCCTGTAACCCAGCGCATCACAAAAATCGTATAAAGCGGTAGCGTCCGTTCTGGGCGAAATACAGGCGTAAGCCAGTTCGTTGTCCCTGTCCAATACCATGCTGCCCGTGCCTTCCAGAAAGGTATTCTTTTCTTCGTAAAAGCTGAGGTCTGTTACAGAGCGTACGTAAAAATGCTGACGAATGGTATCGATTACTTTCCTGGTTCTTTCCAGCCTGCGGTTAGGTGCAAACATGGGGTACAGCACCAGCGTTCCATCTTCGTGAAAAGAAACCCAATTATTGGGGAAAACAGAGTCGGGCGTATGCGGTTCTTCGGTATCCTGCACTACGGTTACATTAACACCGTTGCGGCGTAATAAACCGACAAAATCATCAAATTCTCTAAGCGCCCTCTCATTTACACCTGCCTGCATTGTTGCCTGTTGAAAAGCATTATTCACCGCAGTTTGCGGGTTAAAAGCAAAAGCCGCCGGACGGATCATCAGTATATTGGATGTAGTCATTTTTAGTTGATAGTTGATAGTTGACAGTTGACAGTTCATGGTTTGTCTGGACGAGCGACTATTAACTCCGGTCTTCCAACTTCGGTCTTCGGTCTTCCGACTCCGGTCTTCCGACTTCTTCTCTCAAAATCGGCATGCTCATACAATGGAATCCGCCACGGGCACGGGAAAGCTCCGCAGAGGGCATCAGTATCAGGGTATTTTTAATTTCTGCTGCCGAAATAAGATCATTTTCCAGTTGCTGCAATAATTCTTTCACGGGTATTGCTTTAAAGCCGGCTTTAATAAAGGCCTGCGTGGTTTTATCATTTCTGTCGTAACCTACCACTACTCCTTCTTTAAGCGCTAACAGGTTACAACTGTCGGTCCATTGCTCGCGGGCATCAAAAGGAAATTCGTTATTTCCTGAATAGATAAATTTTACTTTTTCAGTACAGTTCAGATCATTCCTGCTGATATCAATCAAAAGATCTTCCAGGTTATCAAAATAAACAGGGGCTGCCAGCTCTTTTCTTTTAAACTGAACGATAGAAATGCCCTCATCTCTCTTCCTGGTATCTAATGCTTTTTGAATATCGTCGGCATCTTCTTTCTTAACATGCTTCTTTGAAAAATTGCCCAGCATTACCCATACATTCTTTTTCACCTGGGTGAAAATAGTATCAATGTGCATATAATCCCGTTTCGGGGGAATTTTTATAACCGATATTTTTTTGACAATATTTTTATCAAATAATACTTTAACAGTAAGGTGTGCCGCATCAATGGAAGTGCGCTCGCTGACACCGATCAGCAAATGGCCCGGAGATACGACCATAATATCGCCTCCTTCGAGCGTAACGCGTCTTTGTTCTGAATCGCCGGGAAGCAGGAACTGCTGCGGGTTTTCAGGAAGCTCGATAATTTTGCTCCTGTAGCCTTCAAACAAAGAATGATTATAAAAAATATACTTCATCAGCAAAGCTTCTCTTGTACGCGCCTGTTTGGCCGGCTTGTTCAACAGTATATAATCGTTGATAACGATACCTATATCCCTGGTAAAAATAAAATTCGGAACAGGCGGAAACAGCATTTCGGTTTCTTTATAAATGCCTGTAATAAATACATGAGCCAATGCTCCGGAAGGTAATTGTATCAGCTCGTTTTGCACCTCGTAAGAACAGTTTTCAATAGCGCAAACCGACGCCACCAGCTTGGAACGGATATCTTTGTCATCGAGCAACCCGGCCAGCAGCCATTCTATCTCGATAACATTGGTTGACCTGTAAAAGTGCCTGCTTGCCGGTTTAAAGAAGTCAAATCCGTTTTTTTTATCGTCGATCTCTGCAAGGCGCCCCTTTATTTTTTCCGGGTCCAGGAAATACAAAAGCAGTTTCACGTAGTAATCATACTCTTTTCTGCGGATGGTTTCGAGGTGTACAATATCTTCAAACAACCAATCCTGCGCCTTTGAAGGCACTACCTTGCCAAGGCCGCTATCGGGGCTGTGTACCAGTAATCTTTTTAAAGCACCAATCTCTGAAGTAACTCCAATTGAATTATGCTGCATAAGTTTTAACTAAGGGTGATCTAAGGTAGCATGGTTTTGCTTGAGAAGCAAGTTTATTTATGTAGCTTGCGCGCCCATGAAAAAGTCGTTCTTACAATTACATATTGCAGTGCTGCTGGCCGGTTTTACTGGCGTGCTGGGCAGATTGATCACCTTAAATGAAGGATTGATCGTCTGGTACAGGTTACTTATAACGGGCATTACATTATGGATATTGTTCCATGCTACTAAAAAACTGCAAAAAATATCATCCAAAGACATGCTGCAGCTGACAGGTGCCGGGTTTGTAAGTGCGCTGCACTGGGTATTTTTTTATGCTTCTATAAAATATGCCAATGTATCTATCGCCCTGGTTTGCTTTTCTGTAATCAGTTTTTTTTCTTCTTTCTTAGAACCGCTGCTCAACCGTGTACGCATTAACAGGATTGAGTTACTGTTTGGCTTAATGAATGTATTTGGCATCTGGCTGATCTTCCAGTTTGATACAAGGTATAAATCGGGCATCGTTTTAGGTCTGGTATCTGCATTCTTTGGCGCTTTATTCCCTATTCTTTTAAAGATCAAAATGCAGCGTATCAATATGCAAACAGTGCTCACCTGGCAAATGACAGGAGGTTTTGTTACCCTGTCGCTTGTAATGCCGTTTTATCTTAAAGCATTCCCGGTAAGCAGTCTTGTACCCTCTGCCAGCGACTTTTTATGGTTATTAATGCTTGCGTGGCTCTGCTCGGTAATTGCATTTCAATTTGCGATGAATGCCTTAAAAAAGCTATCTGCATTTACGGTAAACCTCTCGTATAGTATGGAACCGGTTTATGGCATTATTATGGCCTTTGCTATTTTTAAGGAAAACCAGGTATTAAATACAGGGTTTTACTTAGGCACCGCCGTTATATTTTCTACATTGGTACTGCATACACTACTGTTAAAGCGAAAACATAAAGAGCGCGCGCTTGTTCAATAAAAACATATATACAATTTACCCGGCATGTTATTCTTTATAACAACAGTTACCCGGCAGCAGCCAGGCTCCTGAAGTCCACGCTTACCAGTTTGCTTACGCCCGGCTCCTGCATGGTTACTCCATAAATCACGTCTACCGTACTCATGGTAGTTTTGTTATGCGTAACGATAATAAACTGTGAGTTGTTGCTGAACTCGCGGATCATATTGGTGAACTTACCCACATTGGCATCATCCAGCGGCGCATCCACTTCATCCAGTATACAGAAGGGCGCCGGTTTGATGAGGTAAATTGCGAACAACAATGCTGTTGCCGTTAAGGTTCTTTCCCCACCACTCAGCTGGGTTAAAGAGGTAGGTCTTTTGCCTTTCGGCCGGGCCATCACATCAATGCCTGTATCGGCCAGGTTTTCCGGGTTTTCCAGTACCAGGTCGCACTGGTCATCTTCGGTAAACAAGGATTTAAACACTTTCTGGAAATTTTCACGCACCTGGTTAAAAGTGTCTAAAAATTTTTGATTGGCAGTAGATTCGACTTCTTCAATTGTCTTCATCAGGCTTTCTTTTGCATTCACCAGGTCGTTCTTTTGCTCAACAATAAACTCATAACGCTTTTTCATTTCGGTAAAGGCTTCAATGGCTGTAGGGTTCACTTCGCCCAGGTTTTCCAGGCGCTTCTTCAACCTGTCCGCCTTTTCCTGTAATTCTTCCACTGCCGTTTCAGAGTTACGCGCTTCGTCCAGTATATCTTCGATCTGTATTTTAAATTCTACATTCAGGCGTTCCCTGGTTCCGGCTAATTGCAGCTTTAATTCGTTCAGCTTATCTTTTATTGCCGCCAGCAAATGTTCTGCCTGTTCTTTTTCTTTTATTTTATGGCGCAGCTCACTCTCTTTTTCAGCAAGCAGGTTCCGCATATTGTAATACGCCTGATCTGCTTCATCCAATATTTTTTTATCGGCTTCCCTGGAATGCATCAGTTGCAGTAATTCTTCTTCCACCGCAATAAGGGCCCCTTCATTTTGGGTAATATCTTCACTGGTGCTTGAAAGTTGTTGCGTGCTTTGCTCCACCTGCTTTTGCAGGGCCTCGAGTTGATTATTCTTGAATGTAAGTTCCTGCTTTAAGGCGTTCACTTTACTTTGCTGGCGGGTAACATTCAGATTAAACTCGTTGAAATACCCCAGGGACGCTTCGTGCGCTCCCTGCGCGGCTTTAAATGCTTCATCAGCCCCGGCCAGGCGATTCGCATTTTGCTGCAGCACTTCATTAAATTCGGCCAATTCTTTGCGAACATTTTCAACCGATGCATGGGTTTGCTGTAATTGTTCGTTAAGGTCTTCGAGCCTGTTGCGGGCAGCGCTTTGCTGGCCCTGTATATTTTCCAGCTTATTCTGCAGCGAAAACACCTGGTTCGATAATTCCTGTATTTCCTTTTCAGTTTGTTTGATCGCGGTTTCTCTTAAATCTTCATTAAAAGCGATCACTTCGTTATGGCGTGTCTGAATTTGCAGCCGCAGGTTTTGTACAATGGCATCCTGCGCGGCAATATCTGCCTGCAATTTTTCCAGGTTTTTGGCCCGGCCGATTTTCTTTCCCTCAATCAGGCCCACGCTTCCCCCGGTTAAATTAAACTTTCCTTTTACATAGCGACCCGTCTTTTCTATAACCGTAAAGCCGTTCGCGTTATTTAACGCCTCTTCACCCTCTGCAATGAAAACGTTGCCCAGCAAGTGTTTGGCAAGATTGCTGTATTTTTCATCCACTTCCACCACACTCAACGCAGGGGTGGCATTTTCTAAAGTGTGATTTGAAACAGCACCAACGGCCTCGCCAATCTTATCCAGCAAAAAGAAATTGGCTTTTCCTTTTTTATACCCGTCCAAAAGATGAACCGCCTCTAAACCCTGCTGCAAACTGTTTACAATATAATAGTTCAGATAGGGCTCCAGCACATTTTCGAGCGCTGTGCGGTATTCTTCTTTAACATAAATAATATCCGACAAGATGGGCGCATTATAGTTCCAGTCTTTGTTTTTATGCAGGAATTTTACGCTGTCGGGGTATCCTTCCATCGAATCGATCATGCTTTTTAACAGATCGTGTTCATTCTTTTTGGCATCCAGTTTACGGCTCTCTTCAGCCATTTCATTACGCAGGCCATCCAGTATTTCCTGTGTATGTAAAATTTGTTCTTTTGTATGCTCATTGTGTGCCAGCAGTTGCTCTAAAGACTGCTTTTGCCCGGCAAGTATTTGTTCTTTTTGCTGCCTTTCCCCATCAAGGTTTTCAAATGCGGCAGCACGCTGTTCGCTTTCCGCTTCTATTTGCTGAATGGCACGCTGCAGGTTCTGGATAGAGGTATCTGCAACCGCTACTTTCTTTTCAGCCTCAAACTGGTTGCGCTGTATCTGCTGGTGTTCTGCACGCATCTCGTCCAATGCATTTCGTTTCGAATCCAGCACCGAGCGCTTTTCATCAGTTTCAGCTTTTAAATGTTCCAGTTGTGCTGCAAGCCCGTCATAAGCCGTTTCTTCTTCGTTTATCTGCGTCTGGGTAAAAGCGATACTTTCTTCAATTCCTTTCAGCTGCGCACCCGATTTGTCTAAAAACTCCTGCAATCCTGTTCCTTTCTCTTTCAGATATTGCAATCTTTGCACCGCCAGGTTTTTATCGCCCTCTTTGGTACGCACTTTTTGCTGCAGTTCGTTAAAGGCGTGTTGCATGCTTTGCAGGGCACGCTCTTTTTCCACAAAAACCACTTTTTCTTCTTCTATTGCGGCTTCGCCCGAGGCTACTGCTGCTTCCAGTTGCACTACTTTATCGGTTTCAGTTTCCTGCTGTTCGGTCAGGTCTTTATAGGTAAGGTTAAATCCTTCGAGGGCCGCTTTGGCCAGCTCTATACTCATTTCGCGGTAATCCTTCTTTATTTCATGATATTTCTCCGCCTTTTTGGCCTGGCTTTCGAGCGCTTTCAACTGGTTATTGATCTCGAACAGCAGGTCTTCAATACGGTTCAGATCCAGCTCGGTAGCATCCAGTTTTTGTTTAGCTTCCTTCTTCCGGGTTTTATAGATAGATATTCCGGCCGCCTGCTCCAGCATTTTACGGCGGCTGTTATCTTTATCGCGGATGAGGTCGTCCACCATATCAAGGGCAATAATGGCATAAGAATCGGTACTGATGCCGGTATCCATAAACAGGTTTTGAATATCCCGGAGACGGCATTGCACATCATTCAAACGGTATTCGCTTTCGCCGCTTTTATAAAACTTTCGGGTAATACGTACCGTGCTAAACTCGGTAGGCAACAGGTTCTTGGTATTTTCAAAAGTAAGACTCACCTCGGCAAGACCGCTGGCGGACCGGGTTTTTGATCCGTTAAATACCAGGCTGTCGAGATTTTCGCTCCGTAGTGCACTGATTTTCTGCTCCCCAATTACCCACCGGATGCTATCCACAATGTTGGATTTACCGCACCCGTTAGGCCCTACAATACCGGTAACATTGTCATCAAAATTCACAATGGTTTTATCAGCAAAGCTTTTAAAACCCTTTATTTCTAAACTCTTTAATCTCACGATAAAAAACTTTTATTGCAACGGCGAATATATAATATGAAACGGTTGCGGGTAAAGCGTTTTATACACAGATTTGAAAGGGCAGGTGTGGAAAAAAATATCATCTTACCTGACCGTTTCAGATACAATCCGTTAACTGCCGAAAAAATTTTGTTATTGCAAAAGCCGATTCCATAGAATTCAGGAAACCCATTCCGGCAGCGTCCATGGTTGAGCTGATTGGCCGGGTTTATAAAACCGGCAATA
The DNA here is from genome assembly GCA_047606125.1 of Niabella sp. Taxonomy (GTDB): domain Bacteria; phylum Bacteroidota; class Bacteroidia; order Chitinophagales; family Chitinophagaceae; genus Niabella. The sequence goes on from JASGEW010000035.1 coordinate 31,373, forward strand.
CCAGTATAACGGTAAAGGTGGATGTTTATGTTGAAAAAATGCAGGAGGAATTTAGAGAGAAGGCTGTGAGCGGTTTGTTCATGCTGGTTGCAATCGATGAGCATCATAAACCGGTGAAGATCGCATATTAACGAATGGCAGGAAAAATCGCATACGCGCAATAATCATATATGTAAATATTTATTATGAGTAATAAGCAGGTTGAAATAAAAATACGTCACTGGCTATATATCAATGGCAAAAAATTTTTTGGCCCAGGACGTTTGGAGCTGCTGGAGCGGATACAGCAAACAGGCTCCATTGTTCAGGCCGCCAGAGGCATAGGCATGTCTTATAAAAAAGCCTGGGATATGATAAAGGTAATGAACGATTTAGCTTCCACTCCTTTTGTAATTACCAAAAAGGGAGGAGCCCGGGGAGGCGGGGCAGCAATTACAGGTCATTGTACCCGTTTAATGGATGCCTACCGGAAACTGACACAAGTCCTGGAAGAAACAGCCAACACGCACCAGGAAATAATAGCGCTTATTTGATAAAAATTAAAAAATGAACTATCCCCGAAAGGGTTTTTGAACTGGGTGAAGTAACGGTAAAAGGTGTAAAACAAGCCGATAGCGTAAACACAGTAAGCCAGTCGCAAATGGAGCAATTTAACAGCACCACGGTATCAACAGCCTTACAACTGCTGCCAGGCGTACATCTGGCTAATATTGGTGCAAGAAACGAATCTGTGGTGTACGTACGGGGTTTCAATCTTCGGCAAACGCCGGTTTTTATAGACGGGGTTCCGGTGTATGTGCCTTATGACGGTTATGTGGATATGGGACGCTTCACTACTTTTGATTTAGAGAAAATACAGGTTTCCAAAGGGTTTGCATCCATTTTATATGGACCTAATACGCTGGGCGGGGCTATCAATCTTATTTCCCGCCGTCCTCAAAAACGGATAGAGATCGGAGCCCGTGCGGGACTATTCAGCGGCAATGGTTACCGCTGGAATGTAAACGCAGGTTCCAGGCTGGGCAAATTTTACTACCAGGCGGGTATTTCGCAATTAAAACAAACCACTTTTCCCCTGTCGGATAAATTTAAACCTGTGCGGTATCAAATGTCCAAAAACAGGGAAAACGCCTACCGGGACGATTTTAAAATAAGCGTAAAAGTGGGCTTTGCGCCTAAAGAAGGACATGAATATGTATTGGGTTATGTAAATCAGCAGGGCGAAAAGGGCAACCCACCTTACCTGGGTGGTACGCCCCGGTTTTGGACATGGCCAAAATGGAACAAAGAGAGTATCTTTTTTATATCTAGTGTATCAACAAATTAATTATGCAACATAATGTTTTGATAATTTTTTGTCTGCATCTTGTCGGGTAAACTTCCATTCTATTGTACATCTGTTTTCATTTCTGTCTTTAGCCCAATTTTTTAGAGAGGCTTCCAGTTTTTCTTTACTTTCTATTCTCCAGCCTGTACATTGCCTGTCCATGATGTTGATTTCTATTTCTGCCATGTTCAGCCAACTGGCATGTTTGGGAGTATATATAAACCTTAGCTTCTTCATTAACAACTTTGTTTTATGCTTACCAAACGTTTCTAATAGTGAACCTTCAAAATGTGTATTGAGATTATCCATCACTAATTGAATATATTCTGCGTCTGGAAAATATTTTTCCACCAAATCCAAAACGAAATAAGCAAAATCATCCTTCTTCCTCGTATCGGTAATTTTTGTATGCCGTATACCAGCCTTAGGAACTACTGCCATAAATATATTACAAGTGCCGTTTCTTTTGTATTCATAGTCGTACTTTTCCAAACTACCCGGTTTGGGCGCAATAGGCTTGCGATTGTCTTCCAATAATTGCTTGCTTTTTTCATCCATGCACACTACCGGATGCTGTGGATCATGTGGCATTTTGTACAAATCTAATAAACGATACATCCGTTCTCTGTACTCGGCTGTTATTTGCTGTATACACCACATCTTTTTTAACCAAGGTTTACATTCGTTTTTTTAGAGCAAGCCGAACTGTTTCGGGGTTAATACCTTCAAATCCAGGTTTGCTTTGCAATGCTTTCGTAAGCAATTGGATCGTCCATCGTTTTCTGCCTTCCGGACATGGACCGCAAGCTATAACTGCCAGCTCAGTTTCGTGATCTGTCGTATATTTTATGGGCTGACCGGGACGTTGCTCTTCTTCCAATGCTTTTTCTACCCCAAATTCCAGGTAGCGATTCCTTGTCCGCCAGATTGTCGTTCGATCAACTCCTAAAAAGTCTTCTATATCCTTTTGCTTTTTATTCCTATGCAGCAGCAATAAAATATTGATACGATTGTACTCCCGAAGACTTAAAGTACCCGAATGCTTTTGAGCTTCTAAATACTCCAACTCTTTTTTGCTTAGTTTTAATTGTATTGACATTTTTAATGGTTTGGGCAATACAAATATATAATAATTGTTGCTAAATTAAATTGTTAGTACACTAGTTCTTTGAGAATTTGAATAGAGATACCAATAGATTTGGGTTTTATTAAAAGTGAAAAAGGGTGAGAGCACATCCGATGGCAAACAGCAATCATGCATGTAGTCCGATAGAAATTGCCTCACTCTTTTTTATCTCTTCGAGTTTGAACAGAATGTAAGGGATAAGGCAATGCTTTATATCCAGGATATCCAGCCAGGAGACAAAACGAAGGGGGATTTTTCACTTTTATATTTTTCAATTAAAAAATATTGGTGTATGAAACAGGTTTTAAAGCAGGTATGCGGCATTGATGTATCGCAAAAGGAATTGGTGGTAGCTTTTGGGCGGATGTATGATGATTTAAGTACAAAATTGCTATGGCATAAAACGTTTGCAAACAATCAAAAAGGGTTTGAATCGTTGTTACAAAGTGTAAAGAAATTAGCAGAAGACACGATAGCGGTTGTTTATGTAATGGAGGCCACAGGTGTGTATCATGAAAAACTGGCCCACTACCTTTATTTGAACGACCAGTCGGTGAGCATTATACTACCCAATAAAATCAGTAACTATGCCCGCACATTGGATGTAAAAACGGTTACCGACAAAACCGCCAGTGAAGCGATTACCTTGTTCGGTCTGGAGAGAAAATTAGACAGTTGGAACCCTCCGGATCCCGTGTTTAAGCAAATGCGTCAACTGGTAAGGGAAAGGGATCAGATCGTTCAAAGTCGCACGGTAGCCAAGAATCAGCTTCATGCAGAACAGACAGAGGCAGCGCCGCTTAAAAACACAGTAAGCAGGCTTAAAAAGCAAATTGTGCTTTTTGATAAACAGATTGCGGAAGTTGTTAGTGAAATCAATGCCTTGATCAGCTCAAAGGAAACGATTAAAGCCGATGTAGAATTATTAGCTTCCATTCCAGGAGTAGGATTATTAACAGCCGCTACCGTTATGGCAGAGACTAACGGTTTTGATTTGATAAGAAACAAAAAGCAGCTTACCAGCTATGCAGGATTGGATGTCAAGGAAAAGCAGTCAGGTACTTCGGTAAAAGGTAAACCCCGGATATCCAAAAAAGGAAATAAATTTTTGCGAAAGTCATTACACATGCCAGCATTGGCTGCTATCCGGCATGATGATCGATTTA
>JASGEW010000036.1:0-2921 GCA_047606125.1 Niabella sp.
CTTTTCTTTTTCCAGCTTATGCTTTTCTTCAATGCTATCTTTTCTGTATTTATATATAATATACCCTATTACTGCAACCACTATTCCATAAAAAATAAATGCGAAGGGCGTTAACCACCAGTATTGTCTCACGGTAAGGTTTAGGATTACCCTTTCGGCAGACCATATACTGTCGCCATTGCTCCATTTTATTTTTAGCTGATAATTGCCAACGGGCAAATTACTGTACGCAATTTTGGTAATGCCTTTTTCCGTATGCCAGGTTTTATCATATCCTTCCAGGTAATAGCTGATCTCACATTTTGCAGCTTTATCGTAGTTAATCGTTTTCAGGTTTAGCTCAAAGTAATTGCTTTTTCGTTCGAGGGTTTGCGATATACCATCGGTTTGCGCCTGCTGCTTTATTACAAGCAATTTATTTTCATTATCAGGTTTGCCGCCAATGCTCAAATTGGAAATTAAAAGGCCGGGCAGGTAGGTGTCCTGTTTAATGGTTGCAGGCTCAAAATTATTAAAGCCGGCAATGCCGCCAAAAAACAACCGGTTATCAAACCCTTTCCAAACCGAGCCGTCAGAGAACTCGCTGTTTTGCAAACCATCTGCCTCCTGGTAGTTAATGATATTTTTTCCCTGCCTTGTTATTTTTGCAATGCCTTTATTGGTGCTTACCCAGATATTGTTGTTTGCATCTTCTATGATCCCATGAATGGTATTGTTGGGCAACCCGTTTTCTGTAATAAATCTTATAACACCTGCATTTTCCCTAAGCGTTTCCGCATGCTTAAGCAGGTTCAGCCCATAACTTGTGCCTACCCATAAATTGCCGCCTGTATCATTATACACGTATAATACGTCATTATTCGATAATCCTTGATCGTCGGGCAATCTATTGAATTCTTTAAACAGTTTTTTCTGCTTATTAAAAATATTCAGACCGCCGTACCGGCATCCAATCCATAAATAATTTTCACCGCCATAGGCAATGCTGTAAATAATATTGTTGACAGGTCCTTTATCATTACCTGTTGCTGTGTATTTTTCATACAGGCTGATGCTGATTTTTGCGTTGTTTACATTAAATTTTATATGTATCAGGCCATACCCGCTGGTGCCTAACCAGAGAGAGCTGTCTGTATCTTCATAAATGCTGTACACAGAGCCAAAACTGCTGATGTTGTTGGCACCTTCAATATTTTTCCATTTGTAGAAATGGTTATTGCTTTTATTAAAGATACCCAGCCCCAAAGCATCGCTGCCAATATAGATCAGGTTGTTATAGGCGCTGCTTTTTAATGCATATACGGCATTATTATCCAGTTGTCCGGGAAAAGAAAAAGTGGTATACTCAGTGTTATGAATAGTCAGGGACGGGTTGAAATTTTTCAGAACGATGATGCCTTTTCCTTTTGTACCCATCCATAAATCATTGCCGTTTCTGCAAAAGGTGCGTACAGGTACATTGTAGGGAATGTTCAGGTTGGCAAAGCTGATGGTACCAAAAGTCTGGGAACGGGGCGTTATTTTTAATATGCCATTTCCATCCGTGCCCATCCATAAAGAACCTGTTGTATTGTTACCAAACGCAGTTACTTTTATCTCACTATATTCTTTTACTACCTCATTCATATACGATGAGGGAGCAAAGGCTGAGTCATATACAGCAAATCCCTTTTCACCCCAGGCAAAAAAATAGTGATGATCATAGTAGCCAACCGCGTTTATATTATCCGGAACAACTGTTTTATGGATTAAAATATCATTGGCATAAATACTGATCTGCTTATTGGTTTCGGCCAGGAACAATTTATGATTTGCAATAAAGCAGTTTTTAATTCCCTGTAAAGACTGGGTATGTATTAAATGATTGTTTTGGATCTTAAAGCTATACAGCATTCCTTCCGTATTTAAAAGATACAGGTTACTGTTATTGATTAAGATCTTTATTGGCCTGTCGCAATTGACGGGTAAAGTGATGGGAGCAAATGATCGTTTTGAAGCATTGTACTGCATTAATCCCTGCTTGGGCGCATAAGCGTATATCGTATTGTTTTCGCTGTTTACAGCAACCCCGTATTCGTGTTCTCCCATACTTTCATTGGGGACGGTGCTGTAAAAGTAATTATGTATCAGTCCCGATTGTTTGTCATATACCGATATGCCGCCTATAGTAGTGATCCATATATTATTGTTGCTGTCTTCCGAAACATTTTGAACAACATTGTTACTGATCCCCGAATTTTTTTCAGGCCTTGCATAATTAGTGTGCTGAAAGGAATAGCCATCAAAGTAATTTAACCCATCCCATGTTCCTACCCATAAAAGTGCATCCCTGTCAATAAACAAATGATTGATCGCACTGTTAGATAACCCTGTACGGTTATTATATTGTTCTACATTAAATGTTCCAGTATTTGCATGGGTAACCTGTAAGATTAATGACAGCAAAATCGCCGGTAAAAAGCTTCTCCCTCTCATAACTTCTGATAATGAGACTACAAGTTAAGTAAATGAAGCATAAAAAAAAGCCCCACCAGAAATGGCGCGGCTTATATCCACATTTTAGATTTACAAGAAAGTTTTACTGAATATGTCTGGCCAGTACTGCTGCAACCGTTGTGTTTACATCAGCGGCTGTAAGTTTTTTGGCTTTCCAGTCGTCGGCCAGGGCAAAAAGCTTTGTCATCAGGTCTTCATCACCCACTTTTTCGGTCAGCTTAACAGATGATCTGGCATCTAACAGTTTGTCCCATTCCCGCTGTAATGCAATCCAAAAGCCTTTGTGCTCTTCCCAGTATTGTTTGCCCTCGGCACACTCACTTTCCGGTAGTTTTTCGTACCCGTTCAGCCCTTTTTCTTCAACAATCAGTTTATCGGTACCATTAGCGCGCAGCACTTTTTTATTATCCTGGATATGGTCGTAC